>NZ_JBSFOK010000023.1:0-128421 GCF_053587635.1 Streptomyces sp. NPDC003635
AGGCAACGTTGCCCGTCAAGGAGCGGCGTCCGGTGCGTGCTCTCGGCGTGCCGGGCGACGCGACGGGGCGATCGTTGCCTGACGCGGCACTAGGGCGTCGACATCTCCCTGAGCTTCTTCAGCCGCTCCACGTCCGCCGCGTGCCCCTCCTTGCCGCCGGGCGTCTCGATGATCAGCGGTACGCCCTCGGTGGCCGGGTGGGTCATCAGCGCGCGGAAGGGGTCCTCGCCGATGTGTCCTGAGCCGATGTTCTCGTGCCGGTCCTTGTGGGCGCCGACCACGTCCTTGGAGTCATTGGCGTGGATCAGCTTCAGCCGGCCCTGACCGACCGTGTCCACCAGCAGATCGAGCGTCTGATGCATTCCGCTCGGCCCGGTCAGATCGTGGCCGGCGGCGAAGATGTGACAGGTGTCCAGACACACGCCCAGCTTCGGGTGGGCGTCCAGGGCCTCGAAGTACGGCCCGAAGTCCCAGGTGCGCGAGCAGAGCGAGAAGCCCTGCCCCGCGGTGGACTCCAGCAGCAGGAACGGGTCGTCGTCGTGGGTCAGCTCGTCGAGCAGCGGCAGCAGGTGCTCCCGTACCTGCCGCAGCGCCACCGAGCGGTCCCGGCCGCCGGTCGCGCTGCCCGTGTGGACGACCACGCCCAGCGCCCCGATCTCCCGCCCGCGCCGCAGCGAGTGCCGCAGCGACTCCACCGACCTCTCCACGGTCGCCTCGGTGTGCGAACCGAAGTTGATCAGGTACGGGGCATGGACGTACGCCGGTATCGACTCCTCCGCACAGGCGGCGCGGAACGCCTCGTCCTGCCGGGGGTTGCCGACCGGGGTGGCCCAGCCACGCGGATTGGCGACGAAGACCTGCACGGTCTCCGCCTTGAGATCACGGGCATAGGTCAGGCCGACGGAGTTCAGGCCGCCGGCCACGGGGACATGGCCGCCGACGGGGTTGCGGAACGGTTGCCGGGTCATCGGTCTGTCGTCACCGGATCTCGATCGTGATCGTCGAGCCCTTGGGCGCGGTCTCGCCGCCCTCGACGGACTGGCTCTCGACGGTGTCGCCGAACAGCCCCAGCAGCCCGCGGTCCTCGTCGACCTCGAAGCCCGCGGCCTCCAGCTCCGCCTTGGCGTCGTCGACCTTGTCGCCGACCACGTCCGGGACCTCGACCATCTCCGGGCCCTTGGACAGCGTCAGCGTCACCGTGTCACCCGTGACGACCTCGGTGCCGGCCTCCGGGTCCAGCGCGGCGACCTGGCCCTTGTCGTACTCGGAGGAGGTCACCTCCTGGGCCGCGACCCGCACCTTCAGGCCCGCCTCCTCCAGCTCGGCCCGCGCGTCCTCCAGGCTGTCGCCGAGGACGTCCGGCACGTCGACCGGGGCGCCCTTGCTGACGACCAGCGCGACGGCGGAGCCCGAGCGGCGCTCGGTGCCGGCCTCGGGGTTCGTCGAGATCACGAAGCCCTTGGGCACGGAGTCGCTGAACTCCCGGGTCACCATGCCCGGCTCCAGCCCGTCGTCCCTCAGCAGCGCCCGGGCCTTGTCCAGGCGGTGGCCCGCCAGGTCCGGGACCTTCACGACCTCGGGACCCTTGGAGATCGTCAGGTTCACGGAGTCGTTGTGCCGGATCCGGCTGCCCGCGGCGGGGTCGGTGCTGATGACCTGGCCGCGCTTGACGGTGTCGCTGAAGGCGAGCTCGACCTTGCCGAGCTCCAGACCGGCGTCCGCCAGCCGGTCCTCGGCCTGCGCCTCCGTCTTCGTCAGCAGCGCCGGGACCTGGGTGAACTGGCCGGAGTTGATGTACCAGACGCCCGCGCTGACGCCGAGGACGAGCAGGACGGCGACCACGAGGGCGAGGGGACCGCGGCGGGAGGACCCGGCGCGGGGCCGGTCGGCCGGAGGCAGCGGCGCGCTCTCCAGGCGGCTCGTGTGGAAGCGGCGGTCCCGCTCCTCCTCCTCGTTGACCGGCAGGGGGCGCGGCACCGTCAGGGAACGCGGGATCACGCTGGTGCGGTCCTCGGCGTTGTCGTGATCGGCGGAGAGCGCCTGTGGGGGCAGCGCGTCCAGCTGCTCGGCGCCGAGCGCGGCACGGGTGTCGCGGGCCTCGGCGAGCAGGGCGACCGCGTCGAACGGGCGGACGTCCGGGGTGCGCGCGGTGGCCGAGGCGACCAGCGCGTCCAGCTCGTAGGCCAGCCCCGGGACGACGGCCGAGGGCGGGGGCACGTCCTCGTGCAGGTGCTTGTAGAGCACGATCGCGGGGGATTCGCCGCTGTGCGGCTGTTCGCCGGTGAGCATCTCGTACAGGACGACACCGCACGCGTACACGTCGACGCGGGCGTCGGCGGTGCCGGGCTGGTCGATCTGCTCGGGGGCGAGATAGGCGACCGTGCCGAGGACGGCACCGGTGGTGTTGGTGACCGAGTCCACGGAGCGCACGAGCCCGAAGTCGGCGACCTTGACCCGGCCGTCGTCCCCTATCAGCACGTTCTCCGGCTTCATGTCCCGGTGCACGAAACCGGCCCGGTGCGCGGCGCCCAGCGCGGCGAGCACCGGCTCCAGGATGTCCAGGGCGGCGCGGGGCTGCAGGGCCCCGCGGTCGCGCAGCACGTCCCGCAGGGTGCAGCCGGCGACGTACTCCATCGCGAGATAGACGTAGGACCCGTCGGTGCCCTGGTCGAAGACCTGGACGACATTGGGGTGCGCGAGCCGGGCGACGGACTTGGCCTCCCGGATGAACCGGTCCACGAAGGTCGCGTCGGCCGCGAGGCCGGGGTGCATCACCTTCAGGGCGAGCACGCGGTCGAGCCGGGTGTCCACGGCCCGGTAGACCGTGGCCATCCCGCCGACGGCGATTCGCGCTTCCACGCGATAACGTCCGTCGAGCACCTGCCCGACCAGCGGGTCCTGAAGGGTCGTATCCACGCAGGCGAGTGTACGAGCAGCGACTGACACGGCCGGCTCTCAGTCCGGGATAGGGGCGGTACTGAAGCCGACCTGTGACGCAACCCACGCTTCGTCAGAACGCGGGCCGCTCCGGATCCAGCACCGCCCTGCCCTCGACCGGTGACGACGCCTCCGCGAAGTGACGGCGGGGGATCCGGCCCGCCCGGTGCGCGAGACGCCCGGCCTCCACCGCGTGGCGCATGGCGTCGGCCATCAGGACCGGCTCCTTCGCCCGCGTCACCGCCGAGGCGAGCATCACACCGGCGCAGCCCAGTTCCATCGCCAGCGCCGCGTCGGAGGCCGTGCCGGCGCCCGCGTCCAGGATCACCGGCACGCGCGCGTGCTCCACGATCAGCTGGAAGTTGTGCGGGTTGCGGATCCCGAGGCCGGAGCCGATCGGAGAGCCCAGCGGCATGATCGCCGCGCAGCCCACGTCCTCGAGCCTGCGGGCCAGCACCGGGTCGTCGTTCGTGTACGGCAGCACCGTGAAACCGTCGTCCACCAGCGTCTCCGCCGCGTCCAGCAACTCGATCGGGTCCGGCAGCAGGGTCCGCTCGTCGGCGATGACCTCCAGCTTGATCAGGTCGGTGCCGAGCGCCTCCCGCGCGAGACGGGCGGTCAGGACCGCCTCGCCGGCCGTGAAGCACCCGGCCGTGTTCGGAAGCACCTGGATGCCGAGCCTGTCCAGCACCGACAGCACGGATCCGTGCACCGAGGCGTCCACCCGCCGCATCGCGACGGTGGTCAGCTCCGTTCCGGACGCCACGAGCGCCCGCTCCAGCACCTCCAGGCTGGGCGCACCGCCGGTGCCCATGATCAGCCGGGACGAGAAGGACGTACCGCCGAGGACAAAGGGATCGTCGGCCATGGGTCAGCCTCCTTGGACGGCCGTGAGGACCTCGACCCGGTCTCCCTCGGACAGGGAGGTCGCGGACCACTGCGCGCGCGGGACGACGGTTTCGTTGAGGGCGGCGGCCACTCCGGAGGGCGCCGCGGTGAGGGACTTCACGAGCGTGTCGAGAGCCGTTCCGGGCTCGATCGACCGCCGCTCGCCGTTGACCGAGATGTTCATACGGGCTGCTCCGTGAGGGCGAACTGCCGGGCGAATCGCTTCGGGCTGAACGGGCGGGCCTCGTCGGTGAGTTCACCGGTGGCCAGGGCATGGGCGAGGGCGTCACCGGTGACGGGTGTCAGCAGCACGCCGTTGCGGTAGTGGCCCGTGGCCAGCAGCAGGCCGTCCAGCTCCGTCGGGCCGAGCAGCGGCGCGTTGTCCGGTGACCCGGGCCGCAGCCCCGCCCGGGTCTCCGTCAGCGGCAGCTCGGTGATGCCGGGCATCAGCTCGTGCGCGTCGCGCAGCAGCTCGTACACGCCGCCCGCGGTCACCGTGGTGTCCCAGCCGAGCTCCTCGCTGGTCGCGCCGACCACCAGCTCGCCGTTCTCCCGCGGCACCAGGTAGACCTGGCTGCCGCGCACCACCGCGCGGACGGTCCGGCTCAGGAACGGCGCGTGCCGCCGCGGCACGGTCAGCCGCAGCACCTGCCCCTTGACGGGCCGCACGGGGGGAAGCACGGCGTCGGGGACACCGGCGAGGCGTCCGCTCAGGCTCCCGGCGGCCAGGACCACTTGCCCGGCCGCGGGCTCGGCACCCGCGCGCGTGACGACGCCCGCCGCCCGGTCCCGGGTCACCACGAGCCGCTCGGCCCAGTCCCGGTGGAAGACCACCCCGGCCCGCTCGCAGGCGGTCACCAGCGCCTCCGCCAGCCGGCGCGGATCGATCTGGTGGTCGCCGTCCACCCGCAGCCCGCCGCGCACGCTCGGTGCGAGCATCGGCTCGAGCCGCCGGCAGTCCCGCCCCGACAGCCACTCGGAGTCGAGCCCCGACTCCTGTTGCAGCGCGTGCAGTTCCCGCAGGTGCGCCCGGTCGTCGGCGTCCAGCGCGACCGCGAGGGTGCCGCACTGGCGGTAGCCGAGGTCCTGGCCGGTGAGGTCGGCGAGCTCTGCCGCGAAGTCGGGGTAGCGGCGGGCGGAGGCCAGATTCAGGCCGAGCAGCGTCTGCTCGCCGTAGTGCAGTTCCGTGACGGCGGCCAGCATTCCGGCCGCCACCTGGGCGGCGCCGCCGCCCGGCTCGGGGTCCAGCACGGCCGCGGAGAAGCCGCGCTGAGCCGCTCTCCAGGCCGTGACCAGGCCGATGATCCCGCCCCCGATGACAAGGACGTCTGACGTTGGCGTACGCGACATGGGCGTCCAGCCCCTCCCTTCGCCGGCATGACCCGGATCAGGTTCGTACGGTCGGAGGCCGCCAGCCTCCCTCTCAGCCCGGTGCGTCCGGGCTCCCGCGAGTGCTCTACGTTGGCCACCCTAGCCGCCCGCCGTATGTCTCAGTAAGGGAGCCTCCGCCCGTGGCCCGCTCGCTCGACGGTCTCGTCCTCGCCCCTGTCACCGATCAGGCCCCAGGTCAGGTGGGCACCCGCACCCGGTTCACATACCACGAGAAGGACGGCGAGATCTGGGCCGAGTACGCGGGCGGCGATGTCGTACGCGGGCATCTGGTGGGTAGGCGGGAGGGTGACCGGCTGGACTTCCGGTACGTGCAGCTCAAGCACGACGGGACCACCTCGTCGGGGCACTGTGTGTCGACCGTGGTGGAGCTGCCCGACGGGCGCGTGCGCCTGGAGGAGACCTGGGAGTGGGAGTCCCAGCCGGGATCCGGGACCAGCGTTGTGGAGCAGGTCACGCGGCACGACGGCTGACTGACAGTTTGTCAGTTGGCTAGGGTGATCAGGTGAGCGAGCAGAAGACGTCGCAGCGGACGGTGGTGGTGGTCGGCGCCGGCATGGCCGGGGTCCAGACCGCGGTCGCCCTGCGCGAACAGGGCTTCTCGGGCACGGTGACCGTGATCGGCGCCGAACCGCACCAGCCCTACGACCGGCCCCCGCTGTCCAAGGCCGTGCTGCTCGGCAAGGCCGAGGACTCCGCCTTCGACGTGGACTTCGAGGCGCTCGGCATCGACCTGCGACTCGGCCGCGAGGTCCTGGGCGTGCGCCCCGGCGACCATCAGCTGGACACCGCCGAGGGGCCCGTCCCGTACGACGTCCTCGTCCTCGCCACCGGTGCCGAACCGATCCGGCTGCCGGGAGCCGAGGGCGTCCCCGGGGTGCATCTGCTGCGCACCCTCGACGACGCCGAGCGGCTGCGGCCGGTGCTCGCCCGGCAGCACGACATCGTGGTCGTCGGGGCCGGCTGGATCGGCGCCGAGTTCGCCACCGCCGCGCGGGAGGCGGGCTGCTCGGTGACGGTCGTCGAGGCCGCCGACCGGCCGCTCGCGGGCGCGCTGCCCGCCGACGTGGCCGCGCCGATGACCGCCTGGTACGCCGACAGCGGGGCCGACCTGCGCACCCACGCGCGCGTGGCCCATGTCGAGCCCGGCGAGGTCGTCCTCGACGACGGCTCGCGGCTGCCCGCGGGCGCCGTCGTGGTCGGCATCGGCGCCCGGCCCGCCACCGCCTGGCTGGCGGGCTCCGGCATCGAGCTGGGCACGTACGGCGAGGTCGTCGCCGACGACCGGCTGCGCACCTCGGTGGCGGACGTGTACGCGGTCGGCGACTGCGCCTCCTTCCCCTCGGGCCGGTACGGCGAGCGGCTCCTCGTCCACCACTGGGACAACGCCCTCCAGGGCCCGCGCACGGTGGCCGCCGACATCATCGGTGAGACCCCGCTGGTCTACGACCCGGTCCCGTACTTCTGGTCCGAGCAGTTCGGCCGCTTCGTCCAGTACGCCGGACACCACGCCTCCGCCGACCTCACCGTGTGGCGCGGCGACCCCGCCGGCCCCGCCTGGAGCGTCTGCTGGCTGCGCGAGGGCCGGCTGGTCGCCCTGCTGGCGGTCGGCAGGCCCCGGGACCTGGCCCAGGGCCGCAAGCTGATCGAGGCGGGCGCGCACCTGGACCCGACGCTCTTGGAGGACCCGGCGAGGCCGCTGAAGTCGGCGCTCGCGTAGCCGCGGTCCGGCCTGGTCGGAGCCGCCTGGCTTCCTGATGTCAGTGCGGGATGGCAGGCTTGTTTCCGTGACCGAGATTGACGCAAAGATCGATGCTCTCGTCCCCGCCTGGCTCACCCTCCCCGACATCGCCGAAATGCTCGACGTCGAGGTGACACGTGTGCGGCAGCTGGTCAAGGAGGGCCAGCTCATCGCCGTACGCCGTGGTGAGAACCGCGCGCTGCACGTCCCCGCCGCCTTCATCGACGGCGCCGAGCAGAAGGTCGTCAAGGGCCTGGCCGGCACTCTGACGCTGCTCCGGGACGACGGCTTCACCGACGAAGAGATGCTGGAGTGGCTCTTCACCCCCGACGAGAGCCTGCCCGGCACCCCCGCGCAGGCCCTGAGCGAGAATCGCGGCACGGAGGTGAAGCGCCGCGCCCAGGCGCTCGCCGTCTGACCTGATCAACAGTCCCGGTGTACGGGCCACGGCCGGTCCGCGGCCCGTACACCACCGACCACGGGGGAACACGTATGCCCGCCACCGCCCGAGACCGCTTCACCGACGCCCGGCTGTACCTCTGCACGGACGCCCGCAAGCGCCAGGGCGACCTCGCCGAGTTCCTGGACGCGGCCCTGGCGGGCGGTGTCGACATCGTGCAGCTGCGGGACAAGGGAATGGAGGCCGCCGAGGAGCTGGATCACCTCGCGGTCTTCGCCGAGGCCTGCGCGCGCCACGGCAAGCTGCTCGCGGTCAACGACCGCGCGGACGTGGCCCACGCCGCGGGCGCCGACGTGCTGCACCTCGGCCAGGGTGACCTGCCGGTCCCGGCCGCCCGCGCGATCCTCGGCGAGGACGTCGTCATCGGCCGCTCCACACACGCGGAGTCCGAGGCGGAGGCGGCGGCCGCCCAGGAGGGCGTGGACTACTTCTGCACCGGCCCCTGCTGGCCGACCCCCACCAAGCCCGGTCGGCACGCCCCGGGCCTGGACCTGGTCCGGCACACCGCGGCCCTCGGTACCGACCGCCCCTGGTTCGCCATCGGCGGCATCGACCTGGGCAACCTCGACGAGGTCCTCGACGCGGGCGCCCGCCGGGTCGTCGTCGTGCGGGCGATCACGGAGGCGGACGACCCGGGTGCCGCGGCGGCGGAGTTCTCGAAGCGGCTGCGGCAGGCTCAGTAGCCCCCGGCGGCCACCGTTTGTCCAAGGGCTGGACAACAACCCGACAAATCGGGCAAATACCCACCGTCCGGTTGGGGGACCGACGCCCCCTGGCTAACCTGCGGGTATGGCCCTCGGCACCGCATCCACCAGGTCGGACCACGCTCGTACCGTGCGCGAGATGCTCGCGACCGGCAAGACGACGTACTCGTTCGAGTTCTACGCCCCGAAGACCCCGAAGGGCGAGCGGAACCTGTGGAACGCGCTGCGCCGGGTCGAGGCCGTGGCGCCCGACTTCGTCTCCGTGACCTACGGCGCGGGCGGCACCACCCGCGCCGGCACGGTCAAGGCGACCGAGGCCATCGCCTCCGACACCACGCTCACCCCGATCGCCCACCTCACCGCCGTCGACCACTCGGTGGCCGACCTGCGCAACATCATCGGGCAGTACGCCGACGCCGGGATCCGCAACATGCTGGCGCTGCGCGGCGACCCGCCCGGCGACCCCATGGGCGACTGGGTGCCGCATCCCCAGGGCCTCACCTACGCGGCCGAGCTCGTCGAGCTGATCAAGGCCTCCGGTGACTTCTGCGTGGGCGTCGCGGCCTTCCCGGCGATGCACCCGCGCTCCGCGGAGTGGGAGACCGACGTCCGGCACTTCGTGGACAAGTGCCGGGCCGGCGCCGACTACGCGATCACCCAGATGTTCTTCGACCCGGAGGACTACCTCCGGCTGCGGGACCGGGTCGCCGCGTCCGGGTGCGAGACCCCGATCATCCCCGAGATCATGCCGATCGCCAGTGTGAAGACCCTGGAGAGGATTCCGTCCCTCACCAACGCGGCCTTCCCGGCGGCTCTGAAAGAGCGGATCCTCACAGCGAAAGACGATCCGGCCGCTGTACGCTCCATTGGCATCGAGTTCGCCACGGAGTTCTGCGCGCGGCTGCTGGCCGAGGGAGTACCCGGCCTGCACTTCATCACGCTCAACAACTCCACCGCGACACTGGAGATCTACGAGAACCTGGGTCTGCACCATCCTCCGCAGGCCTAGACCGGTCGCACCGCTGTACGACACACTGCGTAACGGCCACTGGGAGAGGGGCGTACATGGGCTGGACGGTCCTCTACATCGCGTTCGGCGTCGTCGCGCTGTGGCTGCTGGGCGAGGTGCTGCTGCAGTACAAGGCACGCCTGCGCTGGCGGCTGCTCGCCTTCGGCGGCTTCCTCGGCGTCGTCGGCGGGGTGCTGATCTCGCAGGTGATCGTCATCGGTCTGGGTGCCGCCGCCTTCGCGGTCGGCCAGACCTACGTCACGCTGTCGTTCCGCCGCGGCTTCGCCTCCGGCTGGGCGGTGAACGCTCCGGCGCTGGCCGGCAGCAAGCGCCGCCGCGGTGAGCCGGACCGCCAGGACCCGACCCTGGAGGTCTCCGACCTCGAGGCGGACGAGGGCCACTACGGCGAGGACGAGCGCTACGGCGATCGCGCGGGCTACGGCCAGGACGACGCCTACGACCGCGACGACGTCTTCACCCCCTCCCGTGCGGCGCAGCCCTCGGCCGCCGAGACCACGGCGGTCTACGAACCGCAGCCGATGCCGGACGACACCGGCTCCTACGGCGTCTACGGCACCACCCCGGACCCCTCCTACCAGCCCCAGGAGCAGTACGCGACGGCCGCCCAGGGTGGTGAGCAGTCCTACGGCTACGACGGCTACACCGGGTACGACCAGCAGCAGTACGGCTACGACACCACCGGTCAGCAGCAGTACGCCGCCTACTCCGACCCGTACATCGGCACCCAGACCTACGGCGGCGGCTCGTACGACACCGGCTACGGCCAGCAGTACGGCCAGCAGGGCTACGCCCAGGACCAGTACGTCACCGGCACCTACACCGGCGAGACCCCGCCCGGCGGGGTGTGGGTCCCGCAGCAGCGCACCACCGAGGACCCCTACGGCGGCGAACTCCCGCCGGAGCAGCCGTATCCGTACCAGGGCGGCCAGGGGCAGCAGGGTGGCGGGTACGACGAGCAGTACCGCTTCTGAGCGATCTTCACCGAGCGGCGCCGAGGGCCTTGCCGGCTCTCGGCGCCGTCGTCATTGAGAGCCCTGGAAGTCCGGGCCCTCCACGATCAGTCCGGCGACCAGCGCGCCCGACATGCCCGCGTGGGGGAGCCCACCGCCGGGGTGCGACCAGCCGCCGACGCTGAACAGGCCCGGTATCCGGGTGCTGTTGGCCGGGTGGAGGAACGTCCCCTCCGCCGCGGCCAGCGCGGGCGCGGGCACTCCGCCGCCCTCGGCGCCGGTCTCCGCGCGGGTGTGCACCGGGGTACGGACCTCGCGCCACAGCGTCCGCTCACGAAGGCCCGGTACCGCGCGCTCGGCGGCCTCCACCATCCGGTCCGCGAAGGAGTCGGCGGCGCCCGGGGCCGTCCAGTCGTAGTGGGTCTGCGAGGGCACCGTCGCGGTGAGCACCACCGGCTCGTGCTTCTCGTCGGGCCGCAGGGCGGGGTCGTCGGGGCGACAGACGCGGACGGTCGGCCGCCCGGGCGGCTCACCGAGCCCGAAGGCCCCCAACTCGGACTGCCGGTCCGGGGTGTGCACCACCGTCAGATGCGCGGCCGCCGCCTCGCGCGCGCCACGCAGGGCGAGACAGACCACGACCCGGCCGTGGGCCGACCCCTCCGGCCGGGGCTCGACGTCCGCCACGCCGTACAGCTCCCGGCCGCGCACCAGATGGCCGAGCCGCCACGGCCCGCCGCCGACGACGAGGTCAGCCTCGGTCACCGTCCCGTCGGCGAGCTCCAGACCCGCCGCCCGGCCGTCCTTCTCCACGACCCCGGTCACCACGGCGCCGAAGTGAAACTCGACCTTCCGGGCCAGGCACCGCTCGTACAGCGCACGCGCCAACTCCCGGATGCCGCCGCGCACATACCAGGTGCCGAAGGCGTGCTCCATGTACGGCAGGACGGCCGCGCTCGCCGGAGCTACCTCGGGATCCAGGCCATATGCCAGGGCGTGGCTCTCCAGCAGTGCCGCCAGCCGAGGGTCGCGCAGCTCCCAGGCGCCGATCTCGGCGAGGGTGGTGGCCCTCCGCGTCCGGAGCAGCCGCTTGTGGGGGACCGCCGGATAGGGCTCGCGCTCGGCCAGGACCTGCCAGTTGGGCCACAGGGGCTCCTCCAGGAGCGGTCTGCGGCTGCGGTCCCACGCCTCGCGGGCCCGCACCAGGAAGTCACCCCAGCGCCCGCCCGTGCCCGCGCCGAGCGCCTCGTCCAGGGCGGCGACGACTCCCGCGCGGGAGGCGTTCGGCAGCGCGACGTCGGTGCCGTCCGCGAACACATGCCGTGACGACGGGTCGACCTGGACCAGGTCGACGCAGTCCTCCAGGGGCTCCTTGCCGGTCTTGACGAACACATCGCGCCAGACCGCGGGCAGGGGCAGCAGGCCGGGGCCGGTGTCGAAGGAGAAGCCGTCCCGCTCGAAGCGGCGCACCGCTCCGCCGTACGTCTCCGTACGCTCGTACACCGTCACCCGGTGGCCCGCGACGGCCAGCCGTGCAGCGGCCGCCATCGCGCCGGTCCCGGCGCCGATCACCGCAATCCTTGCCATGTGAGGGACTTTATCCGCGAGCACTGACAGTCACGGCGGCGGAGGCCGCTCGGGCCGCGCCGCCAACCGCCGCTCCTCCCGGCCCTGGGCCCTGCGGCGCAGGAACCGGCGGATGCGCGAGGCGAGGAAGAACAGCACACCGAGACCGGCGAGCAGCAGCACCCCGGCGATGATCGCGGCAGCCTCCGGGTTGAACATCGCGAACGTGACGAGCGCGCCGACGCCGAGGTCCTCGGCCAGGCTCACGATCACGTTGCTGAACGGCTCCGGGGAGGTGTTCACCGCCATCCGGGTCCCGGCCTTGACCGCGTGGCCGGCCAGCGCCGAGGAACCGCCGACCAGACCCGCCGCCACCTCCGGCAGCGATCCGCTCTGCCCGGCGAGCAGCGCGCCGATCCAGGCGCCGACGACCGGACGGATCACCGTGTGCACCGAGTCCCACGCGGAGTCGACGTACGGGATCTTGTCGGCGACCGCCTCGCACAGGAACAGCACACCCGCCACGATCAGCACCTCGGGGCGCTGGAGCGACTCGGGGACCTCCTCGCTCACCCCGGTCGCGCCGAAGACGCCGAGGAGCAGCACCACCGCGTACGCGTTGATGCCGCTGGCCCAGCCGCTCGTGAAGACGAGGGGGAGTACCGACACGGACGCGATGGTAGCCAGGCCGGGGGCCGGTCGGCATGGGCCCGGACGCGCACGACTGAGTACGCATACCTAGGCGCGGAGATGAGTACGCGCGCGGATGGGGGACGACCTGCGGGAACGAGAGAGTGGAGGCACGGAGAAAGGGACCGGCTCCGGCACCGGCGACACGGGGCGCCGGAACGGAGCCGCCCTGGATCCGCTCCTTCCGCCGGCCCGCGCGTCGGCGGAAGCGAGACACGGGGAACCCGGGGGACACGACCGGACGGGGGACCGACGGGGGACAACGGGGGCGTACGGCGAAAGCGCCGGTTCGCGGGGTGGCACGCGGGGGAACGTAGCCACGGCGGACCGGCGCTTTCGTGTGCGCCGTGGGCGGGGTGGGGCCTAGCCCCGGCCGCTCACCCGTCCCTGGAGCAGCCGCGACAGCGCCGCGTGGACGTCGTCCAGGGAGCGCTCCGGCTGGAACGACTGCCAGTCCAGAGCGGCCACCAGCACCATGCCGACCAGGGCGGCGGCGGTCAGCTGGATGTCGATCTCGTCGCTGAACTCGCCGTTCGCCACGCCGTCGCGCAGCACGCCCTCCACCACGGCCACGACGTCCTGCCGCACCACCATGAGGGTGGACTGCCAGGCCCGGTTGGTGCGCCACAGCTCGGCCACGTACAGCTGGGTGAAGGCCGGGTAGGCGGCGATGAAGCCGAGCCCCGCGCGGATCATCGCGTCCAGGGCGTCCACCTTGGTGCCGCCGTCGCGGTCCGTCCGCTCGGCCGCGTCCTGCAAGGAGGCCTTGAGCAGGCCCACGCCGTGCCGCAGCAGCTCCTCGAAGAGAACCGACTTGCTCGCGAAGTTGTAGTACACCGTGCCCTTCGCGACCCCGGCCCGCTCGGCGATCTCGTCCACCGTGGTGGCGGAGAAACCCTGCTCTGCGATGAGGGTGACGGCGGCCTCGTAGAGCTTCTGCCGGGTGGCCTCACGGCGCGTGCTGCCGCCCGACGCGGCGTTGCTGCTGTCCATGGCCATGATTGTCCCGCGCGTGCTCACAGGCTCAGCTCCGGGTGCAGCCGGTCGAGCGTCCACACCTGGCGGCGGCGCGCCGACAGCGCGGTCAGCGCGAGGGCGCCCGCGGTGAAGACGGCGAGCACCACGCACGCGTGCCACACCGGTTCCAGCCCGCCGCCCGTGATGAGCCTCCTGAGGGCCTCGACGACGTAGCTCATCGGCAGGAAGGGGTGGAGGGCGTTGAAGAAGCCAGGGCTGGTCTGTACGGGGTACGTGCCGCCCGCGGACGTCAGCTGGAGCATCAGCAGCGCGAGCACGAGGATCCGGCCGGCCGCCCCGAAGCGGGCGTTCAGCCACTGCACGATCGAGGCGAAGCACGCCGTCACCAGGAACAGGAAGCCCACCGTCCCGCCCGCGCGGGCCATCTGGAGCCCCACCGCCCAGTGCAGCACCGACATCAGGGCCACCGTCTGGAGCACCCCGATCGCCACCACCGGCAGCCAGCCCGCCAGCGCGATCCGCCAGGCCGAGGCGCCCGCCGCGAGGGCCCGCCGGTTCATCGGCGCGATCAGCATGTACGCCACCATCGATCCCACCCACAGGGACAGCGGGATGAAGTACGGCGCGAACCCGGTGCCGTAGTTGGGCGCCTTGTGCAGGTCCTCGGAGACCAGCCGGACCGGGTCGGCCATCACCTCGGTGCGCTCGTCGCGGTCCCGCTTGCCGTAGTCGGGGATCTGCTCGGCGCCGTCGTGCAGCCCGTCCGAGAGGTCCCCGGAGCCGTCGACGAGCTTGTACAGGCCCGACTTGAGGTCCTTGGCACCGGTCCTGAGGTCGCCGACGCCCTCGTCCAGGTCCGTGGCCCCGGTGCTGGCCGTGCCGAGCCCCGTGTGGAGCTTCCCGGCGCCGGCGGCGACCTTGGCGGCGCCCTCGTTCAGGTCGTTGATCTTGGTGACGGCGTCGTCGAGGTCCTCGGAGAGGTGCGGCGCGCGGTCGGCGAGGGCCTGCGCCTGCTTCTCCAGGGTGGCCAGGTGTCCGTCGAGCTTGTCCAGGTCGCCGGCCTGGTCGGCGATCAGCGTGTTGACGTCGTCGGCGATCCCGGCCACGTCCGCGGCGGCGTCCTTGGCCGTCTTCAGGTCGGCGCAGGCCGCGTCGGGCAGGACGGCGTCCTCGCAGCGCGCCTTGTGGACGCGGTTCAGGTCGTCGGAGGCCTTGCGCGCGTTCTCGGCGGCGGTCGGGGCCCGCTCGACCAGGGCGTCCAGGTTGTCGCGGATCGCCCCGGAGGCGTCGGCGACCAGCTGGGCGGTGCCGCCGATGGTCTTCTCGTTGTCCTTCAGGAACGGACCGACCTTCTCGGCGGTCGCGTTGACCTTGTCGGCGAGCTTCTGGGTGCCCTCGGCGACCTTCGCCGAGCCGTCCTCCAGGTCGCCCGCGCCCTTGTCGAGCTTCTTCAGCCCCTTGGCCAGCTTGCCGCTGCCCGCCTTGGCGTCCTTCAGCCCGTCGGCGAGGTCGCGCGAGCCCTTCTCGGCCTTCCCGATGCCGCTCTCCAGCTTGTCGGCGCCCTCGGCGGCCTTCACCGTCTCGCCGTGGATGTCGGAGAACGAGATGAAGATCCGGTCCAGGAAGGACCGCGAGGCCTTGGTGGACGCGGCGTCGCGCACCTCGCTGAACACCGTCCGGGAGATCTGCCCGACGATGTAGTTGTTGGCGTCGTTGGTGCGCACCTGGAGCGCGCCGGTCTCGGGGGACTTCCCGGAGCTGGACGCGATCCGCTCGCTGAAGTCGGCCGGCATGGTCAGGGACAGGTAGTACGTGCCGTCCTCCACGCCCGCGCGGGCCTCGTCGGAGCTGACCTCGTGCCAGTCGAAGACCTCACTGTCGCGCAGGCGTTCGACGATGTCGTCGCCCGCGGTGATCTTCTTCCCGTCGGCCTTCGCGCCCCTGTCGTCGTTCACCAGCGCCACGGGGATACGGTCCAGACGGCCGTACGGGTCCCAGAAGGACCACAGGTACAGGGCGCCGTACAGCAGCGGCAGCACCAGCAGCGCCACCAGGGCGGCGCGCGGCAGCTTTCCCCGCCCGAACCGCCGGATCTCAAGCGCGGCGAGCTTCGGCGAACGCATCGGCGGACACCCCCTTCGCGTCGTCCCGCCGGGCCTCTTGCCGACCCTCGTCGTCCTGCGGGGCCTCTTCCGGGCGCCCGTCTTCCTGCCGGGCTTCTTCCGGGCCCCCGTCTTCCTGCCCGGCGGCCTCGTCCTCGCGCCCGTCGTCGGGCTCGGCCTCGTCCCGCCCCCCGTCCTCCCGGGGTGCCGTGGACACGGCGACCGCCCCCTCCGGCGCCTCGCTGCACACCGCCAGCACCGTCGTCCCGGACTCGGCGATCGACTTCAGCAGCGCCCAGACCACGTCCCGTTCGGCGTCGGAGAGCTTGAGGTCGGTGTCGTCCACGCCCAGCAGCCCCGGCTCGCCGATCAGCGCCAGCGCCACCGAAAGCCGCAGCGCCTCCACCCGCTCCAGATCGCGCACGGCGGTCCTGGAGCCCTTCGGCAGGGCATCCAGGTCGAGTCCGGCGCCGGCCAGGGCCCGGTCGATCCGCAACCGGGTCTCCGTCGCCCGCTCCACCCGGGGACGCAGCAGTCCCCGCAGGGAGCCGCCGAACCGCCGCTGGAGCAGCGCCCGCTCGCGCAGGTGCTCGGCGACGGTGAGCGCCGGGTCCAGGTCGGTGACACCGGGGACGTGGGCGAGGGCGCTGCGGCGTCGCGCCGCCCCGAGCTGCTTCGGCAGCGCGGCCCCGCCCACCCGGGCCGTGCCCTCGGTGGCCTTCATCCGTCCGGTGAGCGCGAGCAGAAGACACGTGCGCCCGGATCCGGACGGTCCCTCCACCGCGATCAGTGAGCCCGGGTCCGCCTCGAAGGAGACCCCGCGGAACGCCCATCCGCGGGGCCCTTCGAGGCCGAGGCCCTGGGCCGTGACGCCTGCTGCGGCCACGGCTCCCCCATCCCCTTTTTTGAACTGACTGGTCAGTGCAAAAACTAACCCGAACTGTCGATCGAAGCAAAAGTGCAGGTCAGAACGGATTGTCAGTGCCATACCTCACGATGGGCACATACGGCACCCGTGCCGTCACACAGACGACAGGAGGTTCGTCATGGCCAGCTACCACGCAGCCGCCGCCCGCCGGCGCCGCGCCACCGGCCCTGCCCCCTCACTGACCGGCCCGGCGAGCGATGTGCACCCCGTGCTGCGCCGGGCCACGGCCCCGCCCGCCGCCCTCGACCTGCTCGCCCAGGCCCGCGCCGGACTCGACGAGGCAGCCGTCCTGGAGACCCCGAACGAGCGCTATGCGACGGCCCACCTGGCCGCCCTGCGCACCGCGGCCGCCGTCCTCGCCGCGCGAGGACGCCCCGAGCCGTCACTCCGACGCCGGGCCCGCATCAGGAGCGCCTGGGAAGTGCTCCCCGAGATAGCGCCCGAGCTCACCGAATGGAGCGCGCTGTTCGCCTCCGGGGCCCGGCGCCGCGCCCGGGCCGAAGCGGGCATCCAGGGCGCGGCCAGCCGCCGGGACGCCGACGACCTGATCCGGGACGTGGCGATGTTCCTGCGGCTCGTCGAGCGGATGCTGGTCCTCCAGCCCGTGCTTCCACAGCCCCGCCAGGACATCGAGCAGGGAGAGGGGGGACCCCCGGGCCAGGGCTTCCCGGACGCGGGCTGAGGGCCCGCGGCGGCACGCGGTGACAGGTCCGGCGCCGAAGGCAATAGGGTGGGAGACGCCTGAAGCCGTCCCGCTCCGGTACTCCGGGCCGGACGGCAGCCCGTTCGCTCCGCCGCAACCAGAGGCGGTGCCGCGCCGAGGAGTCAACAGCCGTGTCGGACCCGATGCGCCCGCCCGTCGCCCACCACCACCCTCAAGTGACGTCGCTGCGCTCCGACCCCCGTCCCCGCGCCTCGCTGCGCACCGCGGTGGTGTGGGAAGTCCTCCAGGAGGCTCTCGACCGCCAGGTCAAGGCCACCGGCCGGGAGGTGCTGGACGTCCTCGACGCCGGAGGCGGCAGCGGCAAGTTCGCGGTGCAGGTGGCAAGCCTCGGTCACCGGGTCACCGTGGTGGACCCCAGCCCCAACGCCCTGTTCGCGCTGGAGCGCCGCGCCGCCGAGGCCGGCGTCGCCGACCGCGTCCAGGGCGTTCAGGGCGACGCCCACGGTCTCTTCGACGTGGTCGAGCGCGGCGGCTACGACGCGGTGCTGTGCCACGGCGTCCTGGAGTACGTCGACGACCCGGCCGAGGGCGTCCGCAACGCCGTGGCCGCCCTGCGCCCGGGGGGCGTCCTGAGCCTGCTCGCCGCCGGACTCGGCGGTGCCGTGCTGGCCAGGGCCCTCGCCGGTCACTTCAAGGAGGCCAAGCAGGCCCTGGAGGACCCGAACGGCCGCTGGGGCGCCGGGGACCCCGTGCCGCACCGCTTCACCGCCGAGCAGCTCACCGCACTGGTCGAGGGCGCGGGCCTGCGGGTCGGCGCCGTGCACGGCGTACGGGTCTTCGCCGACCTGGTGCCCGGCGTCCTGGTGGACACCGAACCCGGAGCCCTGGAAGCGCTGCTCAAGCTGGAGGAGGCGGCGGCCGAGCTGCCCGCCTTCCACTCGGTGGCCACGCAGCTCCATGTGCTCGGTGAGCCGCGGGGGACCACCGAGACCTGAGCCGGCTCCTGAGGCGCGCCGCTGATCAGGTACTTGGCCGCACATGGAGTACGCCACAGGCCCCCCGATCGGGCGGCCAGCGCCGTATGATCGAGGGAGACCGCCCGGCATGACGGGTCGGCCGCTGGGGAATGCAGATTTCAGCGAGCCGAGACGTCCATGGCGGATCCCGGTTGGCCAATTGGCGTAGAGGGGCGGGTTTCACGGGGGCGATTCCCTGCCTATCCTGAAGGGACCCCCCGGGTCGCCCCGGCGACTGCACGATGAGGAGGACTCCGTGCCGCTCTCGGAGCACGAGCAGCGCATGCTCGAGCAGATGGAGCGAGCGCTGTACGCCGAAGATCCCAAGTTCGCGACAGCGCTTGAGGGAAGCGGGCTGCGCACGTACACCCGGCGTCGGGTGTACCAGGCGGTGGCCGGCTTCCTCGTGGGTATCGCGCTCCTCATGGCTGGAATGGTCGCCAAGCAGGTCTGGCTCAGCGTGGTGGGGTTCCTCGTCATGCTGGGCTGTGCGGTACTCGCCGTGACCGGCTGGCGCAAGGCCCCCAAGCCGGGTGAACAGCCCGCAGGCGGTCAGCAGGCCGGTCGACAGGGTCGGGCCAAGCGCTCCATGATGGACCGGATCGAGCAGCGCTGGCAGCGGCGCCGCGACGAGCAGGGCCACTGAGGCAACGAGCCGCAGCTCCTGGACATACGTGAGGGGGCGACCACCGCGGGGTGGTCGCCCCCTCACGCACGCGCTCAAACAGGCCGGCGGTGAGACGACGAGCAAGGCCCGGGCGGACAGCACCCGCCCGGGCCTTCTCTGCTGTCGCCCCTCGGTCAGCCCCGCTGCCCCGAGGGCCTGCCCACCGGCGGCCGGGTCGCGGCGACCCGCTTCTTGAGCCCGCTCCACCACGCTGCCGTCGCCCACACCACACGCACGGTCGAACGCGGCAGGAACATCGCTCGAAGCCGCGTGCCCCGGCTGAGCGTGTCCCGCAGGGCGGCGACCACCCGGCGGACGTCCTCCGCGAGCCCCGCCGTCGGGCGCGGCCGGGGGGCGTACAGGACCTGCTCCACGGCGTCGGCCACCCGGTGCACGGAGGCCGCCGCCTCCCCGTCCAGGTGCCCGAGCCGCACGATCCGGGCGGCCGCCTTGCGTGGGGTCTGCGACTCCTCCGGCGCGATGCCGAAGTCCCACGCCGTGTCGGTGAGCTCCTGCCAGACCGCCAGGATGTGCGGCGCCACGTCCGCCTCACCGCGGCCGTGCGCCCCGAGCCGCACCGCTCTGGTCCGCAGCCGCCACAGCATGGGCGCCAGCGGGATCAGCAGGGCGGCGAGTCCGGCGAGGGACCAGCCGAGGATCGTGTACCACTTCGGGCCGTCGTCGTCCGAGGCCAGTGCGGCCTGCGGGGACTCGCTCGCGCACAGCTCCGGCCTGCCGCCCGCGGCGCAGCTCTCGCTCTCCGAGGGGGCGGCGCTCGGCGCCGAGCTCGCCGACTGGGTCGGCCGTGCCACGTCCGGCAGGGTGTTGCCGGGGGTGTTCGTCTGGGTGTACGAGGGCACCGAGCCCCGGGTCGGGGTCGGCTCGAAGCGGGTCCAGCCGACGCCCTCGAAGTACAGCTCCGGCCAGGCGTGGGCGTCCTTCAGGCCCACCGACACCGATTCGTCGCCCTGCGGGGTGCCGGGCGCGAAGCCCACCGCGACCCGGGCCGGTATGCCCAGCGAGCGGGCCATCGCCGCCATCGAGAAGGAGAAGTGGACGCAGAAGCCCTGCTTGTCCCTGAGGAACCGGACGATCGCCGACGAACCGCTGCCGACCTGCACCTCGGTGTCGTACTGGAAGCCGCCGGTGACGGCGAAGTACTCCTGGAGCTTGACCGCCTGCTCGTAGTGGCCGCTCGCGCCCTCGGTGACCTCGCGCGCGGTCCGGGCGACCTCCTCCGGCAGCGACGACGGCAGCTCGGTGAACTCCCGCTTGATGGCCGCCGACGGCTCCGGCGCCGAGGCGAGCTGCTCCGCCGTGGGCTGCACGTCCAGGCTGCGGACCGTGTACGTCATGCCGCGGGTGTTCTGGCCGTGGTCGCCGACCAGGGTCATGCCCAGCGGCTCGTAGCGCCAGTTGCCCTCGATGTCCACGCCGCTCGGCGGGTACGGCATCGGCAGCCAGTCCTGGGCGTACCAGTTGGCGGCCGATATCCGGGTCGCGATCTCCGTGCGCTTGATGTCCGCGCCGAGGCCGATGGGGGTGGGGAACTGCTCGTCAGGGACCGAGGTGATGTTCCGCTTGGACGGCTTCCAGGTGGTGCCGTCGAAGTCGTCCAGGGACACGATCCGCAGGTACAGGTTGGACAGGTCCTTCGTGGTGGTGCGCAGGGAGAGGACCTGGCGGTCCTCGTCCACGTTCAGGCTGTCGCGCAGCGACACCAGCGGGTTCACCGCGGAGATCGTGCCGCCGCTCCCGGCACCGGAGCCCACTCCGGTGCCGGCGCCGTCCAGCAGGCCGCCGTTCATCGCGGGCAGCCCGAGCGGCACGACCAGGGCGATACCCAGCGCGACCACGCCGATCCGCCGCCCGGTGCGCACCGGCGCCAGCGCCCCGGTGGTCTCACCGCCCGGGGCGCGGGGTGCGCCGCCGAAGACGCGGCCCCACTGCGAGAGCCGGTCGCGGCCCTCCGCCAGCAGCAGCATCAGATAGCCGGCCGACGCGACCAGGAACCACAGCCAGTCGGCGCCGCCGTCGGACAGGCCCGCGGCGACCGAGTACAGCGCGAGCAGCGGCAGCCCGGCCGGGGCCGCGCTGCGGAAGGTCACCGCGAGGGTGTCCACCGCGAGCCCGATCACCAGGACACCGCCGACCAGCATCAGCCGGATGCCGTCGGACAACGGCGCCGGGATGGCGTACCTGCTGACGTCGTCGGTTCCCATCTGCAGCAGGTCGGCGAATCGCGTGAAGGCCTGCGGTCCCGGGATCAGCCCGATGAGCGCCTGCTCCCGGGCGAAGGTCAGGGTCAGCAGCATCAGCGTGACCAGGGCCTGCGCGGCGACGGTCAGCGAACGGGCCAGCGGCACCCTGCGGGCCGCCATGCCGACACCGGTCTGCACGGCCAGCAGGAAGGCCGCCTGGAACAGCCAGGTGGGTTCGTCGACGAGGGGCAGCAGGGCGCTCGCCGCGGCCAGTGTGGCCACGGCGGCGCACAGTGCCAGTCGTGCCCGCCCGCTCATGCCGGTCCCTCCCCACCACTGGCGGCGACGACGCCCGAGCGCTCACGGTCCGCCTGGCGCCACAGCTCGTTCAGCGAGGCGCCCCGCGGCACGCTCAGCGCCGTCCAGCCCGCCTCCCGCAGCATCCGCAGCCGCTCCTCGCTCCTGTCCAACGGCCCGGCCACGTCGGACGGTTCCCGCACCCAGGTCTCGCTGTCCAGCACGAAGGCGAGGGCGCCCCCGCTGCGCTGGCGCATCCGGCCGACCACCGCGGCCTGTTCCTCGTCGAGGTCGCCGAAGAACGCCACCAGCAGCCCCTCGTTCCCGCCGCGCAGCACGTCGTAGGCCCGCGACAGGCCGGTGCCGTCGGAGTGGTCGATCACGGCCAGGGTGTCCATCATCAGCCCGGCCGCGTCCGCCGATTCCTGGCTGGCGCCCGCGAAGCCGTCGGTGCCCTCGCCGGGCACCGAGCTTCCGGTGTCCGTCAGCAGCCGTACGGAGAAGCCCCGCTCCAGCATGTGCACGAGGACGGAGGCCGCGCCCGACACGGCCCACTCGAAGGCGGAGTCCGGACCCGCGCCCCGGAAGGCCAGGCCCCTGGTGTCCAGCAGCACCGTGCAGCGGGCGCGCTGCGGCTGCTCCTCGCGGCGCACCATCAGCTCGCCGTAGCGGGCCGTGGACCGCCAGTGCACGCGGCGCAGATCGTCGCCGTAGCGGTATCCGCGCGGGATGACGTCGTCCTCGCCGGCCAGGGCCAGCGAGCGCTGCCGTCCGTCGCCGTACCCCTTGGCCTCGCCGCTGAGGCGCACCGGCGGCAGCGGCTCCACGCGCGGGATCACCGTCAGGGTGTCGTACGTGGAGAAGGAGCGGGTCAGCTCGCACATGCCGAACGGATCGCTCAGCCGCAGCTGGAGCGGGCCCAGCGGGTAGCGGCCGCGCAGGTCGGAGCGGACGCGGTAGGAGACCTCACGGCGGCCGCCCGCCTCCACCCGGTCCAGGACGAACCGGGGGCGCGGGCCGAGGACGTACGGGACCCGGTCCTGGAGCATCAGCAGGCCGGTGGGCAGCCGCGAGACGTTGTCCATCCGCAGATGGACCCGGGCCTCGCTGCCCGCGGGCACCCGCGCGGGGGAGAGCCGACGGCTGCCGGCGACCCGGTAGCGGGTGCGGTAGAGGACGGCCGCGCAGACCAGGGGCAGCACCGCGAGCAGCAGACCCACGCGCAGCAGGTCGCTCTGCCCGAGGACGTACGAGCAGATCGCGGCCGCCACCCCGGCGGCCAGGAAGGAGCGGCCACGCGTGGTCAGACCGGACAGCGCGGTGCGCAAGCCGCCCTGCTCGCCCCGGTCGGCCTCCGCGTGCCCCGTCCCTCCGGTGCTCATCACAGCCTCCGCGGCGGCTGCTGGGGATAGGCCGGGGTGCCCCGGCCGAGGCCGCCGAAGCCGGTCTGCTGCGCGGGCGCGGCGGGCACCGGGGTGCCCTGCAGGATCTCCTGCACGACCTGCTCCGACGTACGGCGGTTGAGCTGGGCCTGGGCGGTGGGCAGCAGCCGGTGGGCCAGTACGGCCACGGCGAGGGCCTGCACATCGTCCGGCAGCGCGTACTCCCGGCCGCTCAGGGCGGCGGACGCCTTCGCCGCGCGCAGCAGGTGCAGCGTCGCGCGCGGGGAGGCGCCGAGTCTGAGGTCGGGGTGGGTGCGGGTGGCGGCGACCAGGTCCACCGCGTAGCGCCGGACCGGTTCGGCGACATGGACCCCGCGGACGGCGTCGACCAGCTTCACGATGTCGTGCGCGTGGGCCACCGGCTGCAGGTCGTCCAGCGGGTTCACCCCGCCGTGGATGTCCAGCATCTGCAGCTCGGCCTCCGCGCTCGGGTAGCCGATGGAGACCCGGGCCATGAAGCGGTCGCGCTGGGCCTCGGGCAGCGGGTAGGTGCCCTCCATCTCGACCGGGTTCTGAGTGGCCACCACCATGAAGGGACTGGGCAGCTCGTAGGTCTGCCCGTCGATGGTGACCTGCCGTTCCTCCATGGACTCCAGCAGCGCCGACTGGGTCTTGGGCGAGGCACGGTTGATCTCGTCGCCGATCACGATCTGCGCGAAGATCGCACCCGGCTTGAACTCGAAGTCCCGGCGCTGCTGGTCCCAGATGGACACACCGGTGATGTCCGAGGGCAGCAGGTCGGGGGTGAACTGGATACGCCGCACCGAACAGTCGATCGACCGCGCCAGCGCCTTGGCCAGCATCGTCTTGCCGACGCCGGGGACATCCTCGATCAGAAGATGCCCCTCGGCGAGCAGCACGGTCAGCGAAAGCCGTACGACCTCGGGCTTGCCCTCGATCACTCCCTCCACCGAACTGCGGACACGCTCCACGGTGGCGGTCAGATCACTGAGGCTCGCTCGATCGTCATAGGTCGTCACCCGGCCCTCCTCGGCCCGTTCTTTCCGGGCCGACGCTCTGCGTTGCGGACCGGCCCACCCCGAAACACGGACACCACACGTGAAAAGTTCCGTGCGACGTCACACCCGCATTCTTGCTGCCGTTACCGTTTCGTGTCACTCGCCTGTGGACAACTGCCTGCGATATGTCGGGTCTTACCGCCTTTTGGGCACCCTGGAGCCGGAAATCAACAGCGAAACGACAGCTTCGGCGGAGGGTTACGCGGCGTCGATCTCGCGCAGCAGGCCCGTCGTCACGTCGAAGACGAAGCCCCGCACGTCGTCGGTGTGCAGCAGGAACGGCGAGGTCCGCACGCGCTGCATGGACTGGCGTACGTCCTGGTCGACGTCCCGGAACGCCTCCACCGCCCAGGCCGGGCGCTGGCCGATCTCCTGCTCCAGCTCGTTGCGGAAGTCCTCGGTGATCGCCTCGAGGCCGCAACCGGTGTGGTGGATGAGCACGACGCTGCGCGTGCCCAGCTTGCGCTGGCTGATGGTGAGCGAGCGGATCACGTCGTCGGTGACGACACCGCCCGCGTTGCGGATGGTGTGGCAGTCGCCGAGCGAGAGACCGAGCGAGGCATGCAGGTCGATACGGGCGTCCATGCAGGCCACCACGGCGACGTGCAGAACCGGTCGGGCGTCCATGCCCGGGTCGGTGAATGCGGCGGCGTACCGCTCGTTCGCCTCGACGAGACGGTCGGTGACCGTGCCGCCGTCGGCTATGGCGCCTTGGGGACCTGCGGGAACAGATGCAGAAGTCGTCATACCTATGACGTTACTGGTCACCCGCGGCCGCGTCCCGTTGTGAGGGGGGACAAAGAGCGTCATTGAGTGTTGTTGTGAGCTAACCCACAAGGGTGGCGCGAGTGCGCCTGTAGGAGTGAATTCCCTCCGTCCCCGGCTTCGGACCGACCCCGGGCCGCCACGCGCAGGCCGGTTGATTGACCGCGAGACAGGGTGGACTAAAGTGACGCGAAGCGGGAGGCGAGGTCTCCCTGCTGGACTGAACTTCCCGTAGGACCCGGCGCGCCCGCCGGAGATCTCCCCACGTGCGCGGCGCGTACGTACGGCTCGGCCTCCTCCCGCTCCCGGCCGGCTGACGCCTCCGGCGCCGGCAGGCCTCCCCTTCACTGGGGGTCCCCCCAGTTTGTCGGGGGAGGGCGGGGACCCGGCGGTGCGTACCGCCCGCCGGACCTGAGAGGGCCCCTTGAGCAACAGTCGACATGTCCCGGTGATGCTCCAGCGGTGCCTGGACATGTTGGCCCCCGCCCTGCAGGCCCCCGGAGCGGTCGTCGTCGACTGCACGCTCGGCCTCGGCGGCCACAGCGAGGCCCTCCTCCAGCAGTTCCCCGAGGCCCGGCTCGTCGCCCTGGACCGGGACAAGGAGGCCCTGCGCCTGTCCGGCGAACGGCTCGCCCCCTTCGGTGACCGGGCCACCCTGGTGCACGCCGTCTACGACGAGCTGCCGGGCGTGCTGGACCGGCTCGGCATCGCGCGCGTACAGGGCGTGCTGTTCGACCTCGGTGTCTCCTCCATGCAGCTCGACGAGGCCGACCGCGGCTTCGCCTACGCCCAGGACGCCCCCCTGGACATGCGCATGGACCAGACGACCGGCGTCAGCGCCGCCGAGGTCCTCAACACCTACCCCGCCGGGGAGCTGGTGCGGATCCTGCGCGCGTACGGCGAGGAGAAGCAGGCCAAGCGGATCGTGGCCGCCGTCGTGCGCGAGCGCGAGAAGGAGCCCTTCAGCAACAGCGCGCGCCTGGTGGAGCTGATCCGGGACGCGCTGCCGCAGGCCGCCAAGCGCACCGGCGGCAACCCGGCCAAGCGCACCTTCCAGGCGCTGCGCATCGAGGTCAACGGCGAGCTGTCCGTCCTGGAGCGGGCGATTCCGGCCGCTGTGAAGGCCCTCGCCGTGGGCGGCCGGATCGCCGTGCTGTCCTACCACTCCCTGGAGGACCGGCTGGTCAAGCAGGTGTTCGCGGCAGGTGCCGCCACCACCGCGCCGCCCGGTCTGCCGGTCGTCCCCGAGCAGTACCAGCCCCGGCTCAAGCTGCTCACGCGCGGTGCCGAACTTCCCACCGAGGAAGAGGTCGCCGAGAACCGGCGGGCGGCACCGGCGCGACTGCGCGGGGCGGAGCGCATCAGGGAGGACGTCGAGTGAGCCGCACCCGCGGAGGGCGTGAGTGAGTAGGAAACTCCAACCGAGGCAGGGCTCGTGAGTAGGAAACCCGAACTCAGGGGAAGGGCGGCCCGGCTCGCACGGCTCTTCCCCGCCGGGCGCGCACAGGCCGCCCGCACTCCCTTCGTCCTCCTCGTCGTGCTGCTCCTCGGCGGCGGGCTCATCGGACTGCTGGTGCTGAACTCCGCGCTGAGCGAGGGCGCCTTCCGGCTCGACGACCTCCAGAAGGAGACCAAGAGCCTCACCGACGAGGAACAGGCGCTCCAACGGGACGTCGACGCCTACTCGGCCCCCGACGCCCTGCTGCGCCGGGCCCGCGAACTCGGCATGGTGCCGGGCGGCGACCCCGCCTTCCTCGACCCCGACGGCACGGTCAGGGGCGTCCCGGCCCCGGCTCCCGCAGCCGCCCTCGAGACGGACGTACATCCCCTGGTCCTGGCCCCCGAAGCGTTCACGACCATGCCCGCGACCCCCCTCACGACCCCCGGCAGGTGACGGAAGAGTGGCCGAGTCAGGCAAGCAACCGCCGCGCCGCCGGGTCCCCGGTCCCGCACGGCCCGACCGCCCCGCCGGCCGGCGCACCCCCGGCCCCGGCGCCCGCCCGGCCCGGCGCCCGGCCCCGCCCCGCCCCGCGGCCCCCCAGGCGCTCCGGCTGGGCAGCCCCCGCCCCCGGCTTCGCATGGTCGGCCTGGCGCTCACCCTCGTCCTGATCGCCTTCGTCGTACGGCTCCTCCAGGTGCAGGCCGTCGACGCCAGCACCTACGCGGCCAAGGCCGAGAAGAACCGGTACGTCGGCTACACCCTGGCCGCCGAGCGCGGCGGCATCACCGACCGCAACGGCGTGGCCCTCGCGGCCAGTGTGGACGCGTACGACATCACGGCCGACCCCACGATGTTCACGCGCAAGGCGCTGAAGGTCGCCGACGGCCCGGAGCAGGCCGCCGCCCTGCTGGCCCCGATCCTCGGCCAGGACCAGACGGCGCTCACCAAGAAGCTCAGGGCCGAGGGCCAGTACGTACTGCTCGCCAAGCGGCAGACCCCGCAGGTCTGGAAGCAGATCAAGGACCTCAAGAGCGCCCTCGCCACGAAGCAGGAGACCGATCCGAGCACCGTCAACGCCCTCGCGGGCGTGTTCTCGGTGGCCAGCAGCAAGCGGGTGTACCCCAACGGCGACCTCGCCGCCGGGATACTGGGCTGGGTCAACTACGACGGCAAGGGCGGCGGCGGAGTCGAGCAGCAGCTGGAGAAGGAGCTGGCCGGCAAGAACGGCAAGATCCGCTACGCCCAGTCCGGCGGCCGCCAGGTGCCGACCGCCGGCTCCACCGAGACGCCCGCCGTGCCCGGCAGCGACGTCGAGCTCACCATCGACCGCGACATCCAGTGGGCCGCGCAGAACGCGATCAGCGAACAGGTCGAGAAGTCCAAGGCCGACCGCGGCTATGTGATCGTGCAGGACACGAGGACCGGCGAGATCCTCGCCATGGCCAACTCACCCGGCTTCGACCCCAACGACCTGTCCAAGGCCGACGGTAACTCCCTGCACAACTGGAGCGTGGAGGACGCCTACGAGCCCGGCTCGACGGCCAAGGTGATGTCCATGGCCGCCGTACTGGAAGAGGGCGCGGCCACCCCCGACACCCATGTCGTGGTGCCCAACCGGCTGCACCGCGGCGACCGGCTGTTCCGGGACGACATCGACCACCCCACCTGGTACCTCACGCTCAACGGCGTGCTCGCCAAGTCCAGCAACATCGGCACCATCCTCGCCACCGGGCAGCTCGGCAAGACGCAGGCGGAGTCCAACAAGGTCCTCTACTCCTACCTGCGCAAGTTCGGCCTGGGGAAGTCCACCGGGCTCGGCTTCCCCGGCGAGACCAGCGGCATCCTCGCGCCGCCGGACCAGTGGTCGACCTCGCAGCAGTACACGATTCCTTTCGGCCAGGGTGTCTCCCTCAACGCGATGCAGGCGGCCTCGGTCTACTCGACCATCGCCAACGGCGGCGTCCGCGTCGAACCCTCCCTGGTGCGCGGCACGAAGGGCCCCGACGGACGCTTCACACCCGCCGAGAAGCCCGAGAAGACACGGGTCGTGAGCGCCAGGACGGCGAAGACCCTCGCCCGGATGCTGGAGTCGGTCGTGGACGACCGGGAGGGCACCGGCACCAAGGCCCGCATCCCCGGCTACCGGGTGGCGGGCAAGACGGGTACGGCGAACCGAGTGGATCCGGCCACCGGCAAGTACAAGGGCTACACCTCGTCGTTCGCCGGGTTCGCTCCCGCCGACCAGCCGCGGATCACCGTCTACTGCGCCATCCAGAACGCCACCGAGGGCAGCTACTTCGGCGGCCAGATCTGCGGGCCCGTGTACAAGCAGGTCATGGAGTTCGCCCTGAAGACCCTCCAGGTGCCGCCGACCGGTGCCGCCCCTGCCAGACTCCCGGTCACCTTCTCGCCCTGACCCGTACCGAGCAGCCAGGAACCACCTCGTGACAACGATCACCCCGGATCCCGGGAACCGCGGACCGTCCGCCGCCTCGCTTCGCTCCGAAGCGGGTGGGCCCGGTACGCTCACCGCCGTGCCACACGCTGATCAGTCCCAAACCACCCAGAAGGGCGCACCCGTGACATATCCCGGGCCGCCCCGGCCGGTCCAGGTCTCCGCCACACCCCTCGCGGAGCTCGCCGACCAGCTGGGTGCCGCACGGCCGGGCCAGGACGCGGAGGTCACGGGCATCACCCATGACTCGCGTGCCGTCCGCCCCGGCGATCTGTACGCCGCCCTGCCCGGCGCCCGCCTGCACGGCGCCGACTTCGTCACCCAGGCCGCGGGCCTCGGCGCGGTCGCCGTGCTCACCGACCCGACCGGCGCCGAACGCGCCGCCGCCACGGGCCTGCCCGTGCTGGTCGTGGCCGACCCGCGCGGACAGATGGGCGAACTGGCGGCCACGATCTACGGCCACCCGGGCCGTGATCTGCTCCAGATCGGCATCACCGGCACCTCCGGCAAGACCACCACCGCCTATCTGGTCGAGGGCGGTCTGAAGACCGTCCGTTCCACCGGCCTGATCGGCACCGTGGAGATGCGGATCGGCGACGAGCGCATCAAGTCCGAGCGCACCACTCCCGAAGCCACCGATCTCCAGGCCCTGTTCGCGGTCATGCGCGAACGCGGGGTGGAGGCGGTCGCCATGGAGGTCTCCAGCCACGCGCTGGTCCTCGGCCGGGTCGACGGCTGTGTCTTCGACATCGCCGTCTTCAACAACCTCAGCCCGGAGCACATGGAGTTCCACTCCGACATGGAGGACTACTTCCAGGCGAAGGCGCAGCTGTTCACGCCGAAACGCAGCCGACTCGGCGTCGTCAACCTCGATGACGAGTACGGCCGCCGGCTCACCAAGGAAGCCACGGTCCCCGTCGTCACCTTCTCCGCCGAGGGGCATCCGGACGCCGACTGGCGCGCCGAGGACGTCCAGGTCGGGCCCATGGACTCGACGTTCACGGTGATCGGCCCCAAGGGCGAGCGGATCAGCGCCCGCTCGCCGCTGGCCGGACCCTTCAACGTGGCCAACACCCTCGCCTCGATCGTCGCCCTGTCGGTCGCCGGTCTCGACCCGCAGTCCGCGGCCGACGGCATCGCCGCCGTCCCCGGAGTGCCCGGGCGGCTCGAGCGGGTGGACGAGGGGCAGCCGTACCTCGCGGTCGTGGACTACGCCCACAAGACCGACGCCGTCGAGTCGGTGCTCAAGGCGCTCCGCAAGGTCACCGAGGGCAGGCTGCACATCGTGCTCGGCTGCGGCGGCGACCGGGACCGGACCAAGCGCGCACCGATGGGCGCCGCCGCGGCCCGCCTCGCCGACACCGCCGTGCTGACCTCCGACAACCCCCGCTCCGAGGACCCGCTCGCGATCCTCGCGGCGATGCTCGAGGGCGCGGCCTCCGTGCCGGCGCACGAACGCGGTGAGGTCCAGGTCTTCGAGGACCGGGCCGCCGCCATCGCCGCCGCCGTCGCCCGGGCGATGCCCGGGGACACCGTGCTGGTCGCGGGCAAGGGCCATGAGCAGGGCCAGGACATCGCCGGGGTGGTGCGTCCCTTCGACGACCGCCAGGTGCTGCGCGAAGCTATCCAGAAGACCCAGGGATGAACTTGTGATCGCCCTCTCTCTCGCCGAGATCGCAGAAGTCGTCGGCGGGCAGACGTACGACATACCGGATCCGTCGGTGCGGGTCACCGGACCGGTCGTCCGGGACTCCCGTGAGGTGACGGCCGGCAGCCTCTTCGTCGCCTTCGTCGGCGAGCGCGTCGACGGCCACGACTTCGCGGCCGCGGTCGTCGAGGCGGGCGCGGCGGCCGTGCTGGCCTCGCGGCCCGTCGGTGTTCCCGCGATCGTCGTGGACGACGTCCAGACGGCACTCGCCGCCCTCGCCCGGCACGTCGTGACGCGGCTCGGCGCCACCCTCGTGGGGCTCACCGGCTCCGCGGGCAAGACCAGCACCAAGGACCTGATCGCCCAGGTGCTCCAGCGCAAGGCGCCGACCGTGTTCACGCCCGGCTCGCTCAACAACGAGATCGGGCTGCCGCTCACCGCGCTCAGCGCCACCGAGGAGACCAGGTTCCTCGTGCTGGAGATGGGCGCCCGGGGCATCGGGCACATCCGCTACCTCGCCGAGCTGACCCCGCCGCGGATCGGCCTGGTGCTCAACGTCGGCAGCGCCCACATCGGCGAGTTCGGCGGGCGGGAGCAGATCGCCCAGGCCAAGGGCGAACTCGTGGAGGCGCTCCCGGAGGACGGCGCCGCGATCCTCAACGCCGACGACCCATTGGTACGGGCCATGGCCTCCCGTACGAAGGCGAAGGTGCTCCTTTTCGGAGAGTCCGACGAAGCGGACGTACGCGCTGAGAACGTGCGACTCACGGACAGCGGACAGCCTTCCTTCATGCTTCACACACCCTCCGGTGCAAGCGAAGTGACCATGCGCCTGTACGGTGAGCACCACGTGTCGAACGCGCTCGCCGCGGCCGCCGTCGCCCACGAGCTGGGCATGTCCGCGGAAGAGATCGCCACCGCGCTCTCCGAGGCGGGCTCCCTCTCCCGCTGGCGGATGGAGGTCACCGAGCGCCCGGACGGCGTGACGATCGTCAACGACGCCTACAACGCGAACCCCGAGTCCATGCGAGCGGCCCTGCGCGCGCTCGCGGCGATGGGCAAGGGGCGGCGGACCTGGGCGGTGCTCGGCAAGATGGCCGAGCTCGGGGACGAGGCGCTCGCCGAGCACGACGCGGTCGGACGGCTCGCCGTCCGGCTCAACGTCAGCAAGCTCGTCGCGGTCGGGGGCAGGGAAGCGTCCTGGCTGCAACTGGGCGCATATAACGAGGGTTCGTGGGGTGAGGAGTCGGTGCACGTGTCCGACGCACAGGCGGCGATCGACCTGTTGCGCAGCGAGTTGCGCCCGGGGGACGTCGTACTCGTGAAGGCGTCCCGGTCGGTCGGCCTCGAGAGCGTGGCGCAGGCGCTCGTCGAGTCCGGTGCCGAGGGTGAGGTTGCCGCCCGATGATGAACCAGATCCTGTTCGCGGGAGTCATTGGCCTCTTCCTGACCCTGATCGGCACTCCGCTGCTGATCAAGCTCCTCGCCCGCAAGGGCTACGGCCAGTACATCCGGGACGACGGCCCGCGCGAGCACGCCAGCAAGCGCGGTACGCCGACCATGGGCGGTATCGCCTTCATCCTGGCGACCGTTGCCGCGTACTTCCTGTCGAAGCTCATCACGGGCAAGCCGCCGACCTACTCCGGTGTGCTGGTGCTCGGCCTGATGGTCGGCATGGGCCTGGTCGGCTTCCTCGACGACTACATCAAGATCGTCAAGCGGCGTTCGCTGGGTCTGCGGGCCAAGGCGAAGATGGCGGGCCAGCTGCTCGTCGGTGTCTCCTTCGCGGTGCTCGCGCTGCAGTTCGAGGACGCCCGCGGCAACACCCCGGCCTCCACCAAGTTGTCCTTCATCACGGACTTCGGCTGGACGATCGGCCCGGTGCTGTTCGTGGTCTGGGCGCTGTTCATGATCCTCGCGATGTCGAACGGCGTGAACCTCACCGACGGTCTGGACGGTCTGGCCACCGGCGCCTCCGTCCTCGTGTTCGGCGCCTACACCTTCATCGGCGTCTGGCAGTTCCAGGAGTCCTGCGCCAACGCGCAGATCCTGCCCAGTCCCAACGCCTGCTACGAAGTGCGTGATCCGCTCGATCTCGCCGTCATCTCCGCGGCGCTGATGGGTGCCTGCCTCGGCTTCCTGTGGTGGAACACCTCGCCGGCCAAGATCTTCATGGGCGACACCGGTTCGCTCGCGCTCGGCGGTGTCCTGACGGGCCTGGCCATCTGCTCCCGTACGGAGCTGCTGGTGGCCGTCATGGGCGGCCTGTTCGTGCTGATCACCATGTCGGTGGTCATCCAGGTCGGATCCTTCCGGCTCACCGGGAAGCGGGTCTTCCGGATGGCCCCGCTCCAGCACCACTTCGAACTCAAGGGCTGGTCCGAGGTCCTTGTGGTGGTCCGCTTCTGGATCATCCAGGGCATCTGTGTGATCGTCGGACTCGGGCTCTTCTACGCGGGATGGGCAGCGGAAAAGTGACCTCCTCGGGGCCTGTCGACTGGCAGGGCAAGCACGTCACCGTCGCCGGACTCGGTGTCTCCGGTGTTCCGGCGGCCAAGGTGCTGCACGCGCGCGGGGCGATCGTCACGGTCGTCAACGACGGCGACGACGCACGCGCGCGTGAGCAGGCCGCGGAACTGGAGGCGCTGGGCGTCACCGTGCGCCTCGGTGACGGCGCCACCCTGCCCGAGGGCACCGAACTCGTCGTCACCGCGCCCGGCTGGAAGCCCGACAAGCCCCTGTTCGAGGCCGCCCGCGCGGCCGGCCTGGAGATCTGGGGCGACGTCGAACTGGCCTGGCGCCTGCGCGGCCCGGACGCGGCGCCCTGGCTCGCGGTCACCGGGACCAACGGCAAGACCACGACCGTGCAGATGCTGGCGTCGATCCTGAAGGCGGCGGGGCTCAGGACCGCGGCCGTCGGCAACATCGGCGTCTCGCTGCTGGACGCGGTGCTCGGCGAGGAGCGGTACGACGTCCTCGCCGTGGAGTTGTCCAGCTACCAGCTCCACTGGGCGCCCTCCCTGCGCGCCCACTCGGCGGCGGTGCTGAACCTCGCCCCCGACCACCTCGACTGGCACGGCTCCATGGAGGCGTACGCCGCCGACAAGGGCCGTGTCTACGAGGGCAATCGCGTCGCCTGTGTCTACAACGTCGCCGACAAGGCCACGGAGGACCTGGTGCGCGAGGCGGACGTCGAGGAGGGCTGCCGGGCCGTCGGCTTCACCCTCGGCACCCCCGGACCGTCCCAACTCGGCGTCGTCGAGGGCATCCTGGTCGACCGCGCCTTCGTCGAGAACCGGCGGCAGAACGCCCAGGAGCTCGCCGAGGTCTCCGACGTCAACCCGCCGGCCCCGCACAACATCGCCAACGCCCTTGCCGCGGCGGCCCTCGCGCGCGCCTTCGGGGTGCCCGCCAAGGCCGTACGCGACGGACTGCGGGCCTTCACCCCGGACGCCCACCGCATCGCGCACGTGGCGGACGTGGCCGGGGTCGCCTACGTCGACGACTCCAAGGCCACCAACACCCACGCGGCGGAAGCCTCGTTGGCGGCGTACGAGTCCATCGTGTGGATCGCCGGCGGGCTCGCCAAGGGCGCCACCTTCGACGAGCTGGTCGCCAAGTCGGCAAAGCGACTTCGCGGGGTCGTCCTCATCGGCGCCGACCGGGCGCTGATCCGGGAAGCGCTCGCGCGACACGCCCCGGAAGTGCCCCTCGTCGAGCTCGACCGGACCGACACTGGGGCGATGCTCGCGGCTGTCCAGGAGGCCCAGCGGCTCGCCACCACGGGCGACACGGTGCTGCTGGCCCCGGCCTGCGCCTCGATGGACATGTTCGCCAACTACAACAAGCGCGGTGACGCGTTCGCGGAGGCGGTCCGCGAACTCACCACCGACGCCTGACGGCGGGTCTCGACTACCTAGGGTGCCTCGGGACCCTGGAGGGACGGGGTGACTCGGATGTGGCTCGGGTTCGGTGGGTGCGTGCGAGGAGCCGGTGATGTCCAGTAGCCGTACGGGCCGTCCCCCGGTCCAGCGAGCCGTCCGGCGGCCCGCCGCTCCCCGGCCGGGCCGCCAGAATCCCCTCCAACGGCTCTACACGCGCGCGAAGAAGGCCTGGGACCGGCCGCTGACCGCGTACTACCTGATCCTCGGCGGCAGTCTGCTGATCACCGTGCTGGGCCTGGTGATGGTCTACTCGGCCTCCCAGATCACCGCGCTGCAGATGTCGCTGCCCGGCTCCTACTTCTTCCGCAAGCAGCTGCTGGCCGCGCTCATCGGCGCCGGGCTGCTGTTCGCCGCCTCGCGGATGCCCATCAAACTGCACCGGGCGCTCGCCTACCCGATCCTCGCCGGCGCCGTCTTCCTGATGGCGCTGGTGCAGGTGCCCGGGATAGGAGTCTCGGTCAACGGCAACCAGAACTGGATCTCCGTCGGCGGCCCCTTCCTGCTCCAGCCCAGCGAGTTCGGCAAGCTCGCGCTGGTGCTGTGGGGCGCCGACCTGCTCGCCCGCAAGCAGGACAAGAAACTGCTGACCCAGTGGAAGCACATGCTGGTGCCCCTGGTCCCGGCCGCCTTCATGCTGCTCGGGCTGATCATGCTCGGCGGCGACATGGGCACCGCGATCATCCTCACCGCGATCCTGTTCGGCCTGCTGTGGCTGGCGGGGGCGCCGACCCGGCTGTTCGTCGGAGTGCTCTCGATCGCCACCCTGCTCGGGCTGATCCTGATCAAGACCAGCCCGAACCGGATGGCCCGCCTGCAGTGCCTCGGCGCCACCGAGCCCCAGTCCGGACCGGTCGACTGCTGGCAGGCGGTGCACGGGATCTACGCGCTCGCGTCCGGCGGGATCTTCGGATCCGGGCTCGGGGCGAGTGTGGAGAAATGGGGACAACTACCCGAAGCCCACACCGACTTCATCTTCGCCGTCACCGGTGAGGAACTGGGCCTGGCGGGGACGCTGTCGGTGCTCGCCCTCTTCGCGGCTCTAGGCTATGCGGGTATCCGCGTGGCCGGACGCACGGAGGACCCCTTCGTGAGGTATGCCGCGGGAGGCGTGACCACCTGGATCACCGCGCAGGCGGTGATCAACATGGGTGCGGTGCTCGGTCTGCTGCCGATCGCCGGCGTCCCGCTCCCGCTGTTCTCCTACGGAGGGTCCGCCCTGCTGCCGACCATGTTCGCCATCGGGCTGCTGATCGCCTTCGCACGCGACGAGCCCGCTGCGCGGGCGGCGCTTTCGATGCGGCAACCCCGCTTTGGTAGAAAGCGGGGTGCTGGGGGTTCCGCTTCCGTCAGGGAACCCCGGAGATGGAACACGATGCGACGGCGTGCCTCGGCGCGTACGTCCGGAGAGCGGTGAATTTCGGTGCATGTCGTACTCGCCGGCGGAGGAACCGCGGGCCACATCGAGCCCGCGCTCGCCCTCGCGGACGCCCTGCGCAGGCAGGACCCGACCGTGGGGATCACGGCCCTGGGCACGGAGCGCGGTCTGGAGACCCAGCTCGTTCCGCAGCGCGGCTACGAGCTGGCGCTGATCCCGGCCGTTCCGCTGCCCCGCAAGCCGACCCCCGAGCTGATCACCGTCCCGGGCCGGCTGCGCGGCACGATCAAGGCCGCCGAGCAGATCCTGGAGCGCACCAAGGCGGACGCCGTCGTCGGCTTCGGCGGCTATGTGGCGCTGCCCGGCTATCTCGCCGCCAAGCGCCTGGGCGTGCCGATCGTGATCCACGAGGCCAACGCCCGCCCCGGGCTCGCCAACAAGATCGGCTCGCGGTACGCGGCCCGGGTCGCCGTCTCCACCCCCGACAGCAAGCTGCGGGACGCGCGCTACATCGGCATCCCGCTGCGCCGCTCCATCGCCACCCTCGACCGGGCCGCCGTACGCCCCGAGGCCCGCGCGATGTTCGGACTCGACCCGAACCTGCCGACCCTGCTCGTCTCGGGCGGCTCGCAGGGCGCCCGGCGCCTGAACGAGGTCGTCCAGCAGGTCGCGCCCTGGCTGCAGCAGGCGGGGATCCAGATCCTGCACGCGGTCGGCCCGAAGAACGAACTGCCGCAGGTGCACCAGATGCCGGGAATGCCCCCGTACATCCCGGTAAGTTACCTGGACCGGATGGACCTCGCGTACGCCGCTGCCGACATGATGCTCTGCCGCGCCGGCGCGATGACCGTCGCCGAACTCTCCGCCGTCGGACTGCCGGCCGCCTATGTCCCGCTGCCCATCGGCAACGGCGAACAGCGGCTGAACGCCCAGCCGGTGGTCAAGGCGGGCGGCGGACTGCTGGTCGACGACGCGGAACTCACCCCCGAGTGGGTGCAGCACAACGTCCTGCCCGTGCTCGCCGACCCGCACCGGCTGTACCAGATGTCCCGTGCCGCCGCCGAGTTCGGCCGCCGGGACGCCGACGACCTGCTCGTCGGCATGGTGTACGAGGCGATCGCCTCGCACCGACGCTAGGGCTGTATGACGAAAGGGCGGAGAGCGTGGCCGGATCGACGACCGCTGAACGCGGTGCGCGCCAACAGGAGTCGTCCGGCCCGCCTCCCGCCCGAAGGCTGCGGCCCCCACGGCTTCGTACGATCATCATTCTCGCCGTCGCGCTCGTGCTCCTCGGCGCGGGTGGCACTTATGTGCTGTACGGCTCCAACTGGCTGCGCGTGGAGCGCGTGACGGTGTCGGGGACCCGGGTGCTGACGCCCGCGCAGGTGCGCGAGGCCGCCGACGTGCCGGTCGGATCCCCGTTGGTCTCCGTCGACACCGACGCCATCGAGGCGCGTCTGGCGCGCGAACTGCCCCGAATCGACGTGGTGGAGGTCAGTCGTTCCTGGCCGCACGGAATCGGGCTGAAAGTGACCGAGCGAACCCCGGTTCTGATTGTGCAAAAGGGTGAGAACTTCGTCGAAGTGGACGAAGAAGGCGTCCGTTTCGCCACGGTTTCCGAAGCGCCGAAAGGCGTGCCCGCACTGGAATTGACGCTCTCTCCGTCCGGTTCCGCCGCCGCGAGCCTGCGCCGCTTCGACGAGGACCGTCTGGTGCGCGAGGCGGTCCGGGTCGCGGGGTCGATTCCGGCCGCCGTCGCGCGGGACACCCGGACCGTCAAGGTCCGTTCCTACGACGCCATCTCGCTGGAGTTGACCGACGGTCGGAGCGTCGACTGGGGCAGCGCGGAGAAGGGTGCGGCGAAGGCTCGCACACTCGCCGCCCTGATGAAAGCCTCGCCGGACGCCCGGCACTTCGACGTGAGTGTTCCCACCGCCCCTGCGTCATCAAGGAGTTGACGCACATCAGCGCAGGCCAGCACCCTGGTTGGGCACTGCTACGGCTGATCACATAGGGTGAAAAGAAAAACGGGAGGTTCGGCGTGTTCGTTGAACGGGCGCCACTTGTCGACTTAGTGTCCTGTTCAGAAGACTCCAAGGAACAGACACACTGGTAACCCTAAACTTCAGGGTTAGGGTTCGGGTCGGCGAAACGGACCGTCCCATTCGGCATCCGTCGTCGGATCGAGAAGCGTGACCGCTTCCCGGGTCCGGCGACACGTAACTCGAGGCGAGAGGCCTTCGACGTGGCAGCACCGCAGAACTACCTCGCAGTCATCAAAGTCATCGGTGTCGGCGGCGGTGGTGTCAATGCCATCAACCGGATGATCGAGGTCGGTCTCAAGGGCGTCGAGTTCATCGCCATCAACACCGACGCGCAAGCCCTGTTGATGAGCGACGCCGACGTCAAGCTGGACGTCGGCCGGGAACTCACCCGCGGACTCGGCGCCGGAGCCAACCCGGCCGTCGGCCGCAAGGCCGCCGAGGACCACCGCGAGGAGATCGAGGAGGTCCTCAAGGGGGCCGACATGGTCTTCGTGACCGCCGGTGAAGGCGGCGGCACCGGCACCGGCGGCGCGCCCGTCGTGGCCAACATCGCCCGCTCGCTGGGCGCCCTGACCATCGGCGTGGTCACCCGCCCCTTCACCTTCGAGGGACGGCGCCGCGCCAACCAGGCCGAGGACGGCATCGCCGAACTCCGCGAAGAGGTCGACACCCTCATCGTCATCCCGAACGACCGCCTGCTGTCCATCTCGGACCGCCAGGTCTCGGTGCTCGACGCCTTCAAGTCGGCCGACCAGGTCCTGCTCTCCGGTGTCCAGGGCATCACCGACCTCATCACCACGCCCGGTCTGATCAACCTCGACTTCGCCGACGTCAAGTCGGTCATGTCCGAGGCCGGTTCGGCCCTCATGGGCATCGGCTCGGCCCGCGGCGACGACCGCGCGGTGGCGGCGGCCGAGATGGCGATCTCCTCGCCGCTGCTGGAGGCGTCCATCGACGGCGCCCGCGGTGTGCTGCTCTCCATCTCCGGCGGCTCCGACCTCGGTCTGTTCGAGATCAACGAGGCCGCCCAGCTGGTCAGCGAGGCCGCCCACCCCGAGGCCAACATCATCTTCGGCGCGGTCATCGACGACGCCCTCGGAGACGAGGTCCGGGTCACCGTGATCGCGGCCGGCTTCGACGGTGGCCAGCCGCCCGCCAAGCGGGACAACATCCTCGGCTCGTCCTCGGCCAAGCGCGAGGAGCCCACTCCGGTACGGCAGACCGAGAGCCGGCCGTCCTTCGGCTCGCTCGGCAGCGTCACGCCGAAGGAGGAGCCGGCGCCCGCTCCCGAGCCGGCCGCCGACCTCCCGGTCGCCCCGCCGGTCCCGCCGTCCCGGTCCTACTCGGACAGCGCGGCCGAGGAGCTGGACGTGCCGGACTTCCTGAAGTGATAGGACAGCGCGACACCGTGAGCGGCGCGCACTTCGCCTTCACCGACAGGTGGGGCGGGGTGAGCGCCGTTCCGTACGAGGAGCTCAACCTCGGCGGCGCGGTCGGCGACGACACCGGCGCCGTGCGCGCCAATCGGGAGCTGGCGGCCAAGTCGCTGGGGATCGACCCCGGCCGGGTGGTCTGGATGAACCAGGTGCACGGCAAGGACGTCGCGGTGGTCGACCGGCCCTGGGGAGACAGCCCGGTGCCGGAGGTCGACGCGATCGTCACCACCGAGCGCGGTCTCGCCCTCGCCGTCCTGACCGCCGACTGCACACCGGTCCTGCTCGCCGACCCCGTCGCGGGAGTCGTCGCTGCCGCTCACGCGGGCCGTCCCGGCATGGTCGCCGGGGTCGTCCCCGCCGCGCTACGCGCGATGATGGAACTGGGCGCCGAACCGTCCCGGATCGTCGCCCGCACCGGACCCGCCGTGTGCGGCCGGTGCTACGAGGTGCCGGAGGAGATGCGCGCCGAGGTGTCCGCCGTCGAGCCGGCGGCGTTCGCCGAGACGAGCTGGGGCACGCCGGCGGTGGACGTGACCGCCGGGGTGCAGGCGCAGCTCGACCGGCTCGGGGTGCGCGACCGGGAGCAGTCGCCGGTGTGCACGCGTGAGTCGGGCGACCACTTCTCCTACCGCCGCGACCGGACCACGGGCCGGCTCGCGGGCTATGTCTGGCTGGACTGATGGGGCATGACGGAACGTAAGGACGAACTCGCCAGAAACCTGGCGAAAGTCGAGGAACGCATCGCCGCCGCGTGCGCGTCCGCCGGGCGCAAGCGCGAGGAGGTGACCCTGATCGTGGTCACCAAGACGTACCCCGCGAGCGATGTGCGGATCCTCTCGGAGCTCGGTGTGCGGCACGTCGCCGAGAACAAGGACCAGGACGCGGCTCCGAAGGCCGCGGAATGCTCGGATCTGCCCCTTCAGTGGCACTTTGTCGGTCAGCTGCAGACCAACAAGGTTCGATCCGTGGTCGGTTACGCGGATCTCGTGCAGTCCGTCGATCGTTCCAAGCTGGTGACGGCCCTCTCGAAGGAGGCCGTACGGGCCGGGCGCGAGGTGGGTTGTCTCCTCCAGGTCGCCCTCGACGCGGGCGAGCGGGAGCGGGGGGAGCGCGGCGGCGTGGCGCCGGGCGGGGTCGAGGAGTTGGCCGGCCTGGTCGCCGAGGCCCCGGGGTTGCGGCTCGACGGGTTGATGACCGTCGCACCCTTGACCGGAGAGTACGCGGGACGTGAACGGGCGGCGTTCGAGCGGTTGATGGATTTGTCGACCGACCTGCGCCGAACACATCCGGCTGCGAACATGGTCTCGGCAGGAATGAGTGCGGACCTCGAACAGGCCGTGGCGGCCGGGGCGACACATGTACGCGTCGGCAGCGCGGTACTCGGAGTCCGCGCGAGGCTCGGGTAACGTCGCCAGGAAGTCGGACCACAGCAGAAAATATGGTCATTACCGCGAAGAGCGGGCGTAACGACCTCGTGGATGGCGGGCACTTGGCAGTCGTCAGCCGATCCACCACAGAGCGGAGGACTCAGAGCATGGCCGGCGCGATGCGCAAGATGGCGGTCTACCTCGGCCTCGTGGAGGACGATGGGTACGACGGCCGCGGTTTCGATCCCGACGACGACTTCGAACCCGAACTCGACCCCGAGCCCGAGCGGGACCACCGGCCGCACGAGCGGTCGCACCAGTCCCACAGTGCACATCAGTCCCAAAGGGATGAATCGGTACGAGTGGTACAGCCTTCGGTGCCACGCGAGCCGGTGCCGCATTCCGCTTCGCTAGCCGCGGAATCCGGGCGCCCGGCGCGGATCGCGCCCGTGGCGTCCATCACACAAGAACGTCAGAGCCTGGAGAAGAACGCGCCGGTGATCATGCCCAAGGTCGTGTCGGAACGAGAGCCGTACCGGATCACCACGCTTCACCCGCGGACCTACAACGAGGCCCGTACCATCGGGGAACACTTCCGTGAAGGCACCCCGGTGATCATGAATCTGACTGAGATGGATGACACAGACGCCAAGCGACTTGTCGACTTTGCGGCTGGTTTGGTGTTTGGTCTTCACGGCAGCATCGAGCGGGTGACGCAGAAGGTGTTCCTGTTGTCGCCTGCTAACGTCGATGTCACGGCGGAGGACAAGGCCCGCATCGCAGAGGGCGGGTTCTTCAACCAGAGCTGAGACGCACCACCGGAAAAAGCAGTAAACAAGAGCAACACACCGCAGTACCGCAGCAGCACGGAACATGGGGAGAGGGAAGCAAGGGTCATGAGCGTGGTCCTGGATGTCGTCTACATCGCGCTGATGTGCTTCCTCATCGTGCTGATCTTCCGGTTGGTCATGGACTACGTCTTCCAGTTCGCCCGCTCGTGGCAACCCGGCAAGGCGATGGTGGTCGTTCTGGAGGCCACCTACACTGTCACTGATCCACCGCTCAAGCTTCTGCGGCGGTTCATTCCGCCGCTGCGTCTCGGGGGCGTGGCGCTCGACCTGTCCTTCTTCGTACTGATGATCATCGTCTACATCCTGATCTCGATCGTGAGCCGGCTGTGATGAGCGATGTGACCTACCGTCTTGCCGAATGCCGACGACTACGTTGAGGTGAAGAGATGCCGTTGACCCCCGAGGACGTGCGGAACAAGCAGTTCACGACCGTCCGCCTCCGAGAAGGCTATGACGAGGACGAGGTCGATGCCTTCCTCGATGAGGTCGAAGCCGAACTGACCCGCCTGCTCCGCGAGAACGAGGACCTGCGCGCCAAGCTGGCCGCGGCCACGCGCGCTGCTGCCCAGAACCAGCAGAACATGCGCAAGCCTCCGGAGCAGCCGCAGGACCAGCAGCAGGGTATGCCGCCGCAGGGAGGCATGCCCCAGCAGGGTGGTATGCCCCAGCAGGGCGGCATGCCGCAGCAGGGCATGCGCGGCCCGGGCGCCCCGGTGCCGGCCGGCATATCGGGCCCGCCGCAGCAGCAGATGGGTGGCCCCATGGGTGGCCCGCCCCAGCTGCCGAGCGGTGCCCCGCAGCTGCCCGCCGGTCCCGGCGGTCAGGGTGGCCCTCAGGGTCCCGGTCCGATGGGCCAGGGTCCCGGCCCGATGGGTCAGCCCCCGATGCAGCAGATGGGCGGTCCGATGGGCGGCCCCATGGGCGGTCCGATGGGCGGCCCCGGTCAGGGCCCCGGTGGCGACAGCGCCGCCCGTGTCCTCTCGCTGGCCCAGCAGACCGCCGACCAGGCGATCGCCGAGGCCCGTTCCGAGGCCAACAAGATCGTCGGTGAGGCGCGTTCGCGTGCCGAGGGTCTCGAGCGCGACGCTCGTGCCAAGGCCGACGCCCTGGAGCGGGACGCGCAGGAGAAGCACCGCGTCGCGATGGGCTCCCTGGAGTCCGCCCGCGCCACGCTGGAGCGCAAGGTCGAGGACCTGCGCGGCTTCGAGCGCGAGTACCGTACGCGCCTGAAGTCCTACCTGGAGTCGCAGCTGCGTCAGCTGGAGACCCAGGCCGACGACTCGCTGGCCCCGCCGCGCACCCCGGCCGCCGCCTCGCTGCCGCCGTCCCCGGCGCCGTCGATGGCCCCGGCCGGTGCCAGTGCCCCGTCCTACGGCGGCAACCAGGGCATGGGCGGCGGTCCGGCTCCGGCCGGCCCCTCCTACGGCGGTCAGCAGCAGATGTCCCCCGCGATGACCCAGCCGATGGCGCCGGTGCGTCCGCAGGGCCCGTCCCCGATGGGCCAGGCTCCCTCGCCGATGCGCGGGTTCCTGATCGACGAGGACGACAACTGACAGCCGGTAGTACGCCTTAGGCGTCGGCGGCGTTCAAAGGGGCGAGCCCCGGACTTCTGGTCCGGGGCTCGCCCCTTTTACCCGCGTTGAGCGAAGGCTGAGCAACAGAAGGGCCCGGCCTCCGATGGGAGACCGGGCCCTCTCGTGCCGGGTTACGCCTTGCGCAGGCGGAACGTCAGGGACAGACCCTCGTCGCTGAACGGCGTGCCGTAGCTGTCGTCCGCCTCGCCCTGGGCGAAGTCCGTGGCGAGCACCTCGTCGGCGATCAGGGACGTGTGCTCGGACAGGGCCGCCACGACCGCCTGGTCCGTCGCCGACCACCGCAGGGCGATCCGGTCGGCCACGTCCAGCCCGCTGTTCTTGCGCGCCTCCTGGATCAGACGGATCGCGTCACGGGCGAGCCCGGCCCGGCGGAGCTCCTCCGTGATCTCCAGGTCCAGTGCCACCGTGGCTCCCGAGTCGGAGGCCACCGACCAGCCCTCGCGCGGGGTCTCGGTGATGATCACCTCGTCCGGGGCCAGGGTGACCGTCTCGCCGTCCACCTCGACCGACGCCGTGCCCTCGCGCAGCGCCAGCGACAGGGCCGCCGCGTCCGCGTTCGCGACCGCCTTCGCCACGTCCTGGACGCGCTTGCCGAACCGCTTGCCCAGCGCGCGGAAGTTGGCCTTCGCGGTGGTGTCGACCAGGCTGCCGCCGACCTCGGACAGCGAGGCCAGCGACTCGACGTTCAGCTCCTCCGTGATCTGCGTGTGCAGCTCGGGGGAGAGCGCGTCGAAGCCCGTCGCCGCCACCAGCGCGCGGGACAGCGGCTGGCGCGTCTTCACGCCCGACTCCGCGCGCGTGGCACGGCCCAGCTCCACCAGGCGGCGGACCAGGACCATCTGCTTCGACAGCTCCGGGTCGATGGCGGTGAGGTCCGCCTCCGGCCAGGAGGACAGGTGCACCGACTCCGGGGCGCCCGGGGTGACGGGGACGATCAGGTCCTGCCAGACCCGCTCGGTGATGAACGGGGTCAGCGGGGCCATCAGCTTCGTCACCGTCTCGACGACCTCGTGCAGCGTGCGCAGCGCGGCCTTGTCGCCCTGCCAGAACCGGCGCCGGGAACGACGGACGTACCAGTTCGACAGGTCGTCGACGAACGCCGAGAGCAGCTTGCCGGCGCGCTGGGTGTCGTACGCCTCCAGCGCCTGGGTCACCTGGTCGGTGAGCGCGTGGAGTTCGGACAGCAGCCAGCGGTCCAGCAGCGGTCGCTCCGCCGGGGCCGGGTCCGCCTCGGACGGCGCCCAGTCCGACGTACGGGCGTACAGGGCCTGGAAGGCCACCGTGTTCCAGTACGTCAGCAGGGTCTTGCGCACGACCTCCTGGATCGTGCCGTGGCCCACCCGGCGGGCCGCCCACGGCGAACCGCCGGCCGCCATGAACCAGCGCACCGCGTCGGCGCCGTGCTGGTCCATGAGCGGGATCGGCTGCAGGATGTTGCCCAGGTGCTTGGACATCTTGCGGCCGTCCTCGGCGAGGATGTGGCCGAGGCAGACGACGTTCTCGTACGAGGACTTGTCGAAGACCAGGGTGCCCACCGCCATCAGCGTGTAGAACCACCCACGCGTCTGGTCGATGGCCTCGCTGATGAACTGCGCCGGGTAGCGGGACTCGAACAGTTCCTTGTTCTTGTACGGGTAGCCCCACTGCGCGAACGGCATCGAACCCGAGTCGTACCAGGCGTCGATGACCTCCGGCACGCGCGTGGCCGTCTTCTCGCACTGGGGGCACGGGAAGGTGACGTCGTCGATGAACGGGCGGTGCGGGTCCAGCGCCGACTGGTCGGTGCCGCTCAGCTCGGACAGCTCCGCGCGGGAGCCGACGCAGGTGAGGTGGTCGTCCTCGCAGCGCCAGATCGGCAGCGGGGTGCCCCAGTACCGGTTGCGGGACAGCGCCCAGTCGATGTTGTTCTGCAGCCAGTCGCCGAAGCGGCCGTGCTTCACCGAGCCCGGGAACCAGTTGGTGTTCTCGTTCTCCTGAAGGAGGCGGTCCTTGACGGCGGTGGTGCGGATGTACCAGGACGGCTGCGCGTAGTAGAGGAGCGCGGTGTGGCAGCGCCAGCAGTGGGGGTAGCTGTGCTCGTACGGGATGTGCCTGAAGAGGAGGCCGCGCTGCTGGAGGTCCTCGGTGAGCTTTTCGTCCGCCTTCTTGAAGAAGACGCCGCCGACCAGGGGGACGTCCTCCTCGAAGGTGCCGTCGGGGCGGACGGGGTTCACGACCGGCAGCCCGTAGGCGCGGCACACCTTCAGGTCGTCCTCACCGAAGGCGGGGGACTGGTGGACCAGACCCGTACCGTCCTCGGTGGTGACGTACTCGGCGTTGACGACGTAGTGCGCGGGCTCGGAGAACTCGACCAGCTCGAAGGGGCGCTGGTAGGTCCAGCGCTCCATCTCGGCGCCGGTGAAGGACCGGCCGGTGGTCTCCCAGCCCTCGCCGAGCGCCTTGGCGACCAGCGGCTCGGCGACGACCAGCTTCTCCTGGCCGTTCGTCGCGACCACGTAGGTGACGTCGGGGTGCGCGGCGACCGCGGTGTTGGAGACCAGCGTCCAGGGGGTCGTCGTCCAGACCAGGAGCGCGGCCTCGCCGGCCAGCGGACCGGAGGTGAGCGGGAAACGGACGTACACGGACGGGTCGACGACCGTCTCGTAGCCCTGGGCCAGCTCGTGGTCCGACAGGCCGGTGCCGCAGCGGGGGCACCAGGGGGCGACGCGGTGGTCCTGGACCAGCAGACCCTTGTTGAAGATCTCCTTGAGCGACCACCAGACGGACTCGATGTACTCGGGCTCCATCGTGACGTAGGCGTCATCGAGGTCGACCCAGTAGCCCATGCGGGTCGTCAGGTCGGCGAAGGCGTCGGTGTGGCGCAGCACGGAGTCGCGGCACTTGGCGTTGAACTCGGCGATGCCGTACGCCTCGATGTCCTTCTTGCCGCTGAAGCCGAGCTCCTTCTCGACCGCCAGCTCCACCGGGAGGCCGTGGCAGTCCCAGCCCGCCTTGCGGGCCACGTGGTAGCCGCGCATGGTGCGGAAGCGGGGGAAGACGTCCTTGAAGACGCGGGCCTCGATGTGGTGGGCGCCAGGCATGCCGTTGGCGGTGGGCGGGCCCTCGTAGAACACCCACTCGGGGCGGCCCTCGGACTGCTCCAGGCTCTTGGCGAAGATCTTCTGCTCGCGCCAGAAGTCGAGCACCGCGTGTTCGAGCGCGGGCAGGTCGACCTGGGCGGGCACCTGGCGGTACGTCGGCTGTGTCATCAGCGAGCTTCCTCCGGCGGACTTGCTGCCTTCCGTCCGGAGGGACGAGAGCTACGTCTGTCGTTGCGCCGTCTTCGGCGCGCTCCCGCGGTACCACCCTCCTTGGCCCGCCGACGCTCCGTGTGCCTCGGTGAGCCCCCTCATTGGGGTCGCGATGCCGGTTCTACGGCCCTCAGGGGGCTTTCTTCCGGCGGCTCCGGGGTGATCTTCACGTCGCGCTCGCCCCCGGGCTTCCACCGTCCCCGGGTCGCTCTGGGCTGCGTGCGCCGCTACTCGTCCCCATCCACGCTTTTCGCTCCGCCCAGTGTACGGCGCCGCGCGGACAGCGGCCGACCGGTTTTCCGGCCCCGGCGGCGGGGGCCCGGTGTGGCCTGCGGTGACCCGAATGGCGCGGTACGCGTGTTCGGATTCTGGGACGCCCCGCCGCGCGGATTACCCCGCGGGGAGCTGGGCACAACGGATGCAGGCCGGCCGTGGGGCTTCCGCGAGCGGGCGAATCGGGCGGTGTGCCCCATTGCCGCGGGGCTCGAGTCGATTTATCGTCCCAGCACGATTCGCGAGCAAGATCACAATATGTGAAGGGGCCGCGGCCATGGTGGCGAAGAAGACCGCCGTACAGCAGTCGGCGTCCGGCAGGTCCACGAAGGCCTCCGGTGGTGCGGCCAAGGACGCGAGCGGGAAGAAGAGCACCCAAGGGAGCTCCGGCAGACAGCAGGGGGACGCCGCGAAGGCGGTGAAGGCGGTGCGTGGGGGCGGGGCGGCCAAGAAGGCCGCCGCCAAGAAGGCGGCTCCTGCGAAGGAGGCGGCCGAGGAGGCGGCGGGATCGGGGCGAGCGGCGGCCCGGAAGGCCGCGGCGAAGGACGCGGTGGCCGAGAAGCCGGCCGCCAAGAAGGCCGCGTCCAGGAAGGGAGCCGTGAAGAAGGCCGTGACGGAGAAGGGCACGGCCAGGAAGAGCGCCGCGAAGAAGAGCGCGGCGAGGAAGGAGGGCGCACCGGCTGCCGCCAAGGAGGCCGCCGGCAAGAAGACCACTGCTCACGCGCGTGCCGCCACCAGGACCGGCGCCGCCGAGAAGAGCGCGGTCAGGAAGAGCACGGCCAAGAAGGCGGGCGCGGCCGAGGCCGCGGAGCAGACGGGAGCCACGACGGTGGTTGCGAAGAAGACTCCTGGCACGGCCACGGCGGCCGCGAAGACCGCCGTTCCCAAGGCACGCGTCGCCGCGGCGGTGGAGCCCGGCGAGCTCGCCGTACGCCCCGGCGAGGACCCCTGGACCCCGGAGGAGGTCGAGGAGGCCCGCTCCGAGCTGATGACCGAGGCGCTGCGCCTGCGGGACGAGATCACCTCCTCCGAGCAGTCGCTCGCGGGTCTGATGCGGGACTCGGGGGACGGCGCCGGCGACGACCAGGCCGACACCGGAACGAAGAACATCACGCGGGAGCACGAGCTGGCGCTGGCCGCCAACGCGCGGGAGATGCTCACCCAGACCGAGCGAGCCCTGGAGCGGCTGGACGCGGGCACCTACGGTCTGTGCGAGAACTGCGGCAACCCCATCGGCAAGGCCCGTATGCAGGCCTTCCCGCGCGCGACGCTGTGCGTGGAGTGCAAGCAGAAGCAGGAACGCCGGTACTGAGGGCCCGGCCGGGCGTGCCGTACCCTCGTCCTCAGTCAGGTACCTAGGTTGAGGGACTCACGTGGCAGAGGCGGAGCGCATCATCGGTACGCCGGATTCCCCGGACGGGGCTGCGGCCGAACCGGAGCAGTCATCCAGTCCGGAGGGGCAGGAGGGCGCCCAGGAGCGGCCCAGGGGGAAGCGCCGGATCGCCGTGCTGTTCGCGGTCGCCACCTTCGCCTACCTCCTCGACCTGATCAGCAAGATGATCGTGGTGGCCAAGCTGGAGCACCACGAGCCCATCGAGATCATCGGGGACTGGCTGAAGTTCGAGGCGATCCGGAACGCCGGCGCGGCCTTCGGCTTCGGCGAGGCCTTCACCGTGATCTTCACGGTGATCGCGGCGGCCGTGATCGTGGTGATCGCCCGGCTCGCCCGCAAGCTCTACAGCCTGCCCTGGGCCATCGCCCTCGGCCTGCTGCTGGGTGGTGCGCTGGGCAACCTCACCGACCGGATCTTCCGCTCGCCGGGCGTCTTCGAGGGCGCGGTCGTGGACTTCATCGCGCCCAAGCACTTCGCGGTGTTCAACCTCGCGGACTCGGCGATCGTGTGCGGCGGCATCCTGATCGTGCTGCTGTCGTTCAAGGGGCTCGACCCGGACGGCACCGTCCACAAGGACTGAGCGCGCGGTCGGGAGTGTCTCACCCGTCCGGCATACTCGACGGGTGAGCACGATTCCCGAGATCCGTACCCTGCCCGTGCCGGACGGCCTGGAGGGCGAGCGCGTCGACGCCGCCATCTCCCGCATGTTCGGCTTCTCCCGTACCAAGGCCGCGGAGCTCGCCGCGGCGGGCAAGGTGCTGGTCGACGGCACGGTGGTCGGCAAGTCCGAGCGCGTGCGCGGTGGTGCCTGGCTCGAGGTCGAGATGCCGGGCGCGCCCGCGCCGGTGCAGATCGTCGCCGAACCGGTCGAGGGCATGGAGATCGTGCACGACGACGATGACGTGGTCGTGATCGTCAAGCCGGTCGGGGTGGCCGCGCATCCGTCGCCGGGCTGGACCGGGCCGACCGTGATCGGCGGCCTGGCCGCCGCCGGGTACCGCATCTCCACCTCCGGTGCCGCAGAGCGGCAGGGCATCGTGCACCGGCTCGACGTCGGCACCTCGGGTCTGATGGTCGTCGCCAAGTCGGAGCGGGCGTACACCTCGCTCAAGCGGCAGTTCAAGGAGCGCACGGTCGACAAGCGCTACCACACGCTCGTCCAGGGCCACCCCGACCCGACCAGCGGCACCATCGACGCGCCGATCGGCCGCCATCCCCACCACGACTACAAGTGGGCGGTCACGGCGGACGGCAAGCCGTCCGTCACGCACTACGACCTCATCGAGGCGTTCCGCGCGGCCTCCCTGCTCGACGTGAAGCTGGAGACCGGCCGCACCCACCAGATCCGCGTCCACATGGCCGCCCACCGGCACCCCTGCGTCGGGGACCTGACCTACGGCGCCGACCCCACCCTCGCCAAGCGGCTGCGCCTTACCCGGCAGTGGCTGCACGCCGTCCGGCTCGGCTTCGAACACCCCGGGGACGGGCAGTGGGCGGAGTTCTCCTGCGCGTACCCGGACGATCTTCAGCAGGCCCTGGACAAGGTGCGCGAGGAGACCTACGGATGACGTCCCCGTCCTTCGTCGTGCGGGTCGCCGTCGCGGAGGCCGACCGTGAGGCGTGCTTCGCCGTGCGCCGGGAGGTCTTCGTCGTCGAGCAGGGCGTGCCCGAGGACATCGAGTACGACGCCTACGACGCCGTGGCCGTGCATGTGCTGGCCGTGCGGGAGGACGGGCTGCCGCTCGGGGCGGGCCGGCTGCTGTACGGCGAGGCCGCGGCGGCGAAGGTGGGCACCGACCTCTCGGTGGGCTCGCTCGGCCGGCTCGCGGTGTCCAAGGCGGCGCGCGGACTCGGCATCGGCGTCGCCCTGGTGCGGGCCATCGAGGACGCGGCACGCGCGCGTGGGCTCACGGCGGTGGATCTGCACGCCCAGACACAGGCGCTGGGGTTCTACGAGCGGCTGGGCTACGAGGCGTACGGACCGGAGTTCCCCGACGCGGGGATACCGCACCGGGCGATGCGGCGCGCTGTCTAGCGAGGTGCCGCAAGCCCTGGTGAGGGCGGTGCCGTGGCAGGCTTGAGGTCTGCCCTGTGGACGCCGATCTCGCCGGAGCGCTGACCGTGGATCAGTTGGCCCTGTTGTTCGTGCTGTTGCTCGGGGCCGTGGTGAGTGTCCCGGTGGGGGACCGGCTGGGGCTGCCGGCGCCGGTGCTGATGACCCTGCTCGGGATCGTACTGGCGCTGCTGGAGTTCGTACCCAACGTCGAGGTGCCGCCCGAGCTGATCCTGCCGTTGCTGTTGCCGCCGTTGCTGTACGCGGCCGTACGGCGGACCTCCTGGCGGCAGTTCGCGACGAATGTGCGGCCGATCTTCCTGCTGGCCGTGGCCCTGGTGTTCGTGACGACCGTGTGCGTGGCCGTCGTCGCGCACTCGATCATCCCCGGGCTGCCCGTCGCCGCCGCCGTCGCGCTCGGCGCGCTGGTCGCGCCCCCGGATCCCGTCGCCGCCACCGCCGTGGCCGGACAGCTCGGGCTGCCCCGCAGGCTGGTGTCCATCCTGGAGGGTGAGGGGCTCTTCAACGACGTCACCGCGATCGTGCTCTACCACGTGGCCATCGCGGCGGTCGTCAGCGGCACGTTCTCGCCCTGGCGGGCCGGACTCGACCTGGTGCTCTCCGCGGTCGTGGCGCTGGTCGTCGGGCTCGCGCTGGGCTGGGGCGCGAACCGGCTGATGGGCCTCCTCGGGGACGCCACACTGCAGATCGGGCTGACGCTGCTGGTGCCGTACGCCGCCTACGTGCTGGCCGAGGAGCTGCACGGCTCCGGGGTGCTGGCCGTGCTGACCACCGCGCTCTTCCTCGCCGAGTACGCCACCGACGCGGACGACGTGATGACCCGGCTCGCCGGTCACACCTTCTGGGACGTCGTCGACACGCTCGTCACCGGGGTGGCCTTCGGGCTGATCGGACTCGAACTCCACAACGCCGTGCGGACGGCGTCCGGGCGGTGGGGCGAGCTGCTGGGGTGGGCGGCGGCGATCGTGGGCGTGGTCGTGTTCGTCCGGCTGCTGTGGCTGCTGCCGGCGACCTGGCTGACCAAGCGGCTGCACGCCCGGCGGGACCATGACGAGGACATCCCCATGAGCTGGCGGGAGACCGTCGTCATGTGGTGGTCGGGGATGCGCGGGGTGGCGTCGGTGGCGCTGGCGCTGGCGATCCCGCTGCGGGTGGACGACGGATCCCCCTTTCCCGACCGGGACGAGATCGTGTTCGTCGCGTTCGGCGTGATCATGGCCACGCTGGTGCTCCAGGGGCTGACCCTGCCGTGGCTGGTGAAGCGGCTCGGGGTGCGGGCGGACTCCGCCCGGGAGAAGGAGTTCGAGAAGGCCCTGGCGGTGCGGGCGGCCACGGCGGCGAAGCGGCGGCTGAAGGAGATCGAGGCCGTCGAGGACCTGCCGGAGGAGCTGAGCGAGCAGATGATGCGGCGCGCCTTCGACATCGGTGTGCGGATCTCGCCCGAGATGGGCGACGAGGAGCGCCGCGAGATGCACCGGACGGTCAAGCGCGTACGGCGGATTCAGCGGGAGATGCTGAGCGCCGCCCGGCACGAGGTCCTGGCGGCGCGCAGCGAACCCGGGGCGGACCCGGAGGTGGTCGACCGGGTGCTGCGCCATCTGGATGTGCGCAGCCTCCGGTGACCCCTCAGCGTCCGGTCCGCGGCGGTTCGTGGGCCCGGCGGGGACGCCGGCCGTCCGGCGAGCGGGGCTGGGGCGGGACACCGGGCGGCAGGACCGCGTCCGCCGTGTTGACCCGGGGCAGGGCGTAGGTGTGGTGCGTGGTGAGCCAGTTCAGCATGTGCTCGCGGACCGTCACCCGCACCGTCCAGATGTCGTCCGCGTCCTTCGCCGTCACCAGGGCCCTGACCTGCATGGTGGTCGGGGTGGAGTCGGTGACCGAGAGGTCGCAGGCGCGGCCGTCCCAGGCGGGGCACTCCCGCAGGATGTCGCGGAGCTTCTCGCGCATCAGCTCCACCGGCGCCGAGTGGTCCAGGTGCCAGTAGACGATGCCCGTCATCTGGGCGCCGCCCCGGGACCAGTTCTCGAAGGGCTTGGAGGTGAAGTACGACACCGGCATGGTGATGCGGCGCTCGTCCCAGGTACGGACGGTCAGGAACGTCAGGGTGATCTCCTCGACGGTGCCCCACTCCCCGTCGACCACCACCGTGTCCCCGATGCGCACCATGTCGCCGAAGGCGATCTGCAGCCCGGCGAACATGTTGCTCAGCGTCGACTGGGCGGCCACGCCCGCCACGATGCCGAGGATGCCGGCCGAGGCCAGCAGGGAGGCGCCGGCGGCGCGCATCGCGGGGAAGGTCAGCAGCATCGCGGCCGCGGCGACCACGCCCACCACGGCCGCCACCACGCGTGTGATGAGCGTCACCTGGGTGCGTACGCGCCGGACCCGGGCCGGGTCGCGGTGGACCCGGGCGTAGCGGGTGTACGTGGTCTCGACGACCGCCGCCGCGATCCGGATCACCAGCCAGGCCGCCGAGCCGATCAGCACCAGCGTCAGGGTCTGGCCGATTCCGACCCGGTGCTCCTCCAGCAGCTGCGCCGAGTCGTACGAGCCTCTGAGCATGGCCGCGCACAGCACCAGCTGGTAGGGGATGCGGGCCCGGCGCAGCAGGCCCCACAGGGGCGTCTCGGAATGCCGTTGGTCGGCCTTGCGCAGCAGCAGGTCGGTGGCCCACCCGATGAGCAGGGTGAGCACGACCGACCCGCCGACGACGATCAGCGGTCGGAGTACGTTCTCCATGCCTCCGAACGTAACCGGATCCGGGGGGTGCTGAACATGCGGACCGGTGAGACACAGCGCACGCCCCTGTCGTACCAGGCTGGCACCATGGCCTCATGAACATCATGCTCTTTCACTCGACCTACGGCCCGCGCCCCGCGGTGCGCCAGGCCGCGGACCGGCTGCGCGAGGCCGGACACGAGGTGTGGACGCCGGACCTCTTCGAGGGCCGTACGTTCGACACCGTCGAGGAGGGCATGGCCTTCAAGGAGGAGCTCGGCAAGGACGAACTGCTCAAGCGGGCCGTTCTGGCCGCCGCGCCCTATTCCGAACGGGGCCTGGTGTACGCCGGGTTCTCGCTCGGCGCGTCCGTCGCGCAGACCCTCGCCCTCGGCGACGACAAGGCGCGCGGGCTGCTGCTTCTGCACGGCACGTCCGACATCGCGCCGAACGCCTCGGTGGACGAGCTGCCGGTGCAGCTGCATGTCGCCGAGCCGGATCCGTTCGAGACCGACGACTGGCTGAGCGCCTGGTATCTCCAGATGGGCAGAGCCGGCGCCGACGTGGAGGTCTACCGGTACGCCGGGGCCGGTCACCTCTACACCGACCCCGAGCTGCCGGACTACGACGCCGAGGCGGCCGAGGCCACCTGGCGGGTGGCGCTCGGCTTCCTGGACTCGCTTCAGTAGGCAGCCCTCACGGGGCCCTCAGTGGGTTCAGCCGGCCGCGCGGTAGGCCGCCCAGTGCTGCTGCATGCGCGTCACCTGACCCGCGGTGAACTGGTACATGCAGGAGTCGTACGTGTAGTCCATGAAGTTGTGGATGGGGTCGGCGCCCGCCTTGCGGGTGCAGGTGTCCCGGCCCTCGGGGCACTCGTAGGCGGCGCTCTTCTCGGCGGCGGTGTCCTCGACGTAGTCGCCGTTGCCGTTACAGCCGCCCTGGAAGGTGTGGTAGAGCCCCATCCAGTGGCCGACCTCGTGGGTGCCGGTGTCGCCCTCGTTGTAGTTGGCCGCCGAGCCGCCGGGCAGCGAGGCGTCCAGCAGGACCACGCCGTCCATCGAGGGGCTGGACTTGTAGGAGCTGGGGAAGGTGGCCCAGCCGAGCAGTCCGTCGCCGAGGTTGGCGGTGTAGACGTTGAGCGCGTTCGCCCCGCCCTGACGCAGGGCGGACTTCATCGCCTTCTCCTCCGCCGAGCCGTAACCGACGTTGTACCAGGCCGCGTTGTCGGTGTACGTCGTACCGGCCAGGGTGAACTGGAAGCCGGAGTCGGTGTTTCCGGTGCCCTGGCCCGCGAACGCGGAGTTCAGGACGTTCATCTGGGCGGTGATGTCGGAGGCGTCGAGCTTGCCGGTGGTGCCGTCGTGGATGACGTGGAAGTACACCGGGATCGTCGTGGAGGCGGCCGCGGCGAGGCTGCGGTTGCCCGAGGCGGGCAGCTTGTCCAGCTTCTTCTGCAGGTCGGCGTTCATGGCCTGGGCCTTGGCGGCGCTGACCTCGTTGGGCTCGGCGACGGACTCGCCGTGCCCCGGGCGGGCCTCGCGGGCCGCGGCGTGGGTGTCCGTGTCGGGGCAGTCGGCGGCCGGAGCCTGAGCCGCCGCGAGACCGGTGGGGGCCGACACGGGGGAGAGCATCAGGGTTCCGGCCACGACGGTCGTGGCGAGAAGGCGTCTGCGCTGAGACGGGGATATCCGGGCGAGCACACGCATGCTGACTCCTGGCTGATGCGTTGGGGAGAAGGCGCACAGGGGTCTTCCTGGCCGCCGCCCGGAGATTACGTGTACATGTTCAAGACACGAGAGAAACGTTTCGGTCAATCGAGATTTCGAACAAACGGGGATGAACAGCCGGTTCCGGCGGGTGGAGTGGCCGGATTCCCTCCCGGTGCGCTCCACCCGCCGTGGCCGAAAGTCGCCTTCGCAACCAGGGTTTTACACGGGGTCGTAGGTCCGCTCGACCTTCTGCGTGCCGCTGCGCGTGCGGTACGAACGGGCCCAGGAGGCCGTCGCGTCGGCCTTGGTGCGGTCGGACAGCACGTAGTAGTCCATCTGCGCGCGCTCGCCCGTGATGTCCAGGACGCCGAAGCCGTGGCGGTCGGTGTCGACCCAGTGGACATGCCGGTTGGCGGCCCTGATGAGCGGTGCGGCGACCGCGGAGACCGTGCCCTGGGGGACCTTCACGATGTCGTCGAGGTTGTCGGAGGTCACCGAGGTGACCACGAACTCCGTGGCGGCCGAGGCGGACAGCGGGTACGTACCGGCGTTCACCGGGACGTCGTTGGCCCACGCCATGTGGATGTCACCGGTGAGGAACACGGTGTTGCGGATGGCGTTGGAGCGCAGGTGGGCGAGGAGTTCACGGCGGTCGTCCGTGTAGCCGTCCCACTGGTCGGTGTTGAGGGCGAGGCCCTCCTTCGGCAGACCGAGCAGCTCCGCCAGCGGCCCCAGCAGGTCGGCGGTGAGCGAGCCGATGGCGAACGGCGAGATCATCACCGAGTTGCCGACCAGCCGCCAGGTGGTGTCGGAGGACGTCAGGCCCGCCTTCAGCCAGTCGAGCTGGGCCCGCCCGGTGAGGGTGCGGTCCGGGTCGTCCACGTCGCCGTTGCCGACGGACGCCTGCTGGGAGCGGAAGGAGCGCAGGTCCAGCAGGGAGAGGTCGGCGAGCTTGCCGAAACGGAGCCTGCGGTAGGTGGTGCCGGCCACGGCCGGGCGCACCGGCATCCACTCGAAGTAGGCCTGCTTGGCGGCGGCCTGGCGGGCGGCGTACGTGCCCTCGGTGCCCTCGGTGTGGTTCTCGGCGCCGCCGGACCAGGCGTCGTTGGCGATCTCGTGGTCGTCCCAGATGGCCACGCAGGGCGCGGTCGCGTGCAGCGCCTGGAGGTCGGGGTCGGTCTTGTAACGGCCGTGCCGGACGCGGTAGTCGGCGAGGCTCAGGATCTCGTGCGCCGGCGCGTGCGGCCGTACGACCGTGTCGCGGGTGCCGTACTCGCCGGTGCCGTACTCGTAGATGTAGTCACCGAGGTGCAGCCAGGCGTCCAGGTCGCCGCGGGCCGCTAGGTGGCGGTACGCGGAGAAGTAGCCGGCCTCCCAGTTGGCGCAGGAGACCACGCCGAAGCGGAGGTTCGCCACGGCCGCGTCCGTCGCCGGCGCGGTGCGGGTGCGCGCCGCCGGGGAGTCGGTGCCGCCGGCGGAGAAGCGGAACCAGTAGTCGGTGGCGGGCGCGAGGCCCCGGATGTCCGCCTTGACGGTGTGGTCGGAGGCGGCGGTGGCCTTCGTGGAGCCCCTGGCGACGACGTGCGTGAACGCCTTGTCCGTGGCGACGGTCCAGCTGACCTCGGTGTCCGGGCCGAGCCCGGAGCCGGGTGTCGCCTCGGGGGTGGGGGTCACCCGGGTCCACAGCAGGACGCCGTCGGGCAGCGGGTCGCCGGAGGCCACGCCGTGCAGGAAGGCGGGGGCTGTCGCGGCCTGGGCGGGTATCGCCGCGGCCAGCGGTCCGGCCAGGACAGCAGTGGCCGCCGCGGCCTTGACGACCGTACGGCGGCGTGGGGTAAGGGTGTTGAGCGGCTCGGATGATCTGTATCGACTGGTCACGAGCGATCACGTTACTGACCAGTATGAACGAGAGCGGGCGAACTCGTAAAAATTCGCCCGCTCTTCGTCTCGCAGTCGGCCGGAGCCGAGGATTCCGGAGGTTCAGGCCTTCAGCGCCGCGTCCACCAGGGTGTTGAACTCGTCCACCGTCATCGGGGGGTTGCCCTGGTCCGTGGTGAGCGTCTTGCCGTCCATCACGAAGCTCGGGGTGCCGGTGACGTCGTCCTTGTTGGTGTCGAAGGTCTTCGACATGGCCAGCGCCCAGGCGTCGTAGGTGCCGTTCTTCACCGCGTTCTGGAACGTGGTGTTGTCCTTCAGGGCGTCGACGGTGTCGGCGATCTCGATGAGGTAGTCGTCGTTCTTGAGCTTGTCGTCCGACTCCTCCGGGTGCCACTTCGCCGAGTACAGGGCCGCCTTGAACTGGAGGAAGGCCTCGTCGCTCACGTTCAGCGCGGCCCCGAGGGCGCTCATCGCGTTCTTGGAGCCCTCGCCGTTGCTGCCGATCTTGTTCTCGCCGAGGGAGTCGCCGTCGAGGAAGGTGCCGCCGACGAACTGGATCTTGTACTTGCCGTCCTCGACGTCCTTCTCGACGGTCGGGCCGACCGCCTGCTCGAACGAGGCGCAGACCGGGCAGCGCGGGTCCTCGTAGACCTTGAGGGTCTTCTTGGCGCTGTCCTTGCCGATGACGACGGTCGTGCCGTTCGTGCCCGTGGTGTTGGCCGGGGCGACGACCTTCTCGTCCCGCACCGCCTCCCAGTGGCCGGGCTTGTTGGACTGGACGACGGCGTAGCCGATACCGCCCGCCGCCGCCAGCACGCCGACGACCGAACAGGCCACCACGATCTGCCGCTTGACCTTGGCGCGCTTCGCCTCGCGCTCACGCTCGGCGCGCAGCCGCTCGCGCGCCGCCGACTTCGCCGCCTGGCTGTTCCGCTTGCTCATGTGGGTTTACTCCATGGGGACGGCACACCTCATGTGTGCGCATGACGTATGGGTGGACTGGTCGTGCTCAGGCGAAGGCGACTGAGCACGGCGGTCCACGCCGTCCCAAGGAGTGCGTGAGGAGCCGCTCACGGCCGGCGGCGGTACGGCGCCGGGGGCGCGGGAGCCGACGGACCGACCGGGCGGGCCGGACCGCGACGGCGGCGACCGCCAGCAGCAGCGGCCGGAAGGTGGTGGTCGCGACCGCCCGCAGCAGCTGGCCCAGCGCGCGCTCACCGCGGCGCAGCCAGGCGGCGGCGACCAGGCCGACCGTGACGTGCGCGGCGAGCAGCAGCCAGGCGGTCTGCGGGTCGGCGTGCGCGAGGAGGGCGGCGAGCCGGTCGGTGCCGGTCCTCTCGGTGACCGTGGTCAGCGCGGTGCCGACCCGGGTGCCGTCGCCGCACAGCACGTCCAGGCCGACCGACCGCAGGGGGCCCGCGACCGGGCCGCCCGCGGCGCCGTAACAGACGTGCTGGCCGGTGGTGAAGACGGTGTCGGCGGCCAGCTCCAGCGGGATCAGCAGGGCGGCGATCCGCCCGAAGCCGCGCTCGCGCCCGGCCAGCGCGTAGGCCACGACGAACACGCCGGCGGCGACCAGCGCCACCGTGTTCAGCGGCAGCGGGACCCGGGACAGCAGCACGTGCGACGCGGTGCTGAGCGTCACGACGAGTGCCGTGAACAGCGCCGCGCGGAGCGCTCGCAGTCGGGTCCCGGATATGTCCATAGCGCTGGAGAGTCTGTCACGGAGGGCTGTAAGGGAGCCCTAAAGGCTCCCTGTGAACGCCCGTTGGGTCACAGGCCGGGGATCCGGCCGTTGCGGAACAGGTCCACGAAGATCTGGTGGTCGGCACGCGCGCGTGCGCCGTAGTCGTGCGCGAAACCCACCAGGAGCTCGGCGAAGCCGTCCTCGTCGGCGGCGATGGCCGCGTCGATGGCGCGCTCGGTGGAGAACGGCACCAGGGACTCGCCGGAGGTGTCGTCGGCCGCCGAGTGCATCGACGCGGTGGCCCGGCCGAGGTCCGCGACGACCGCCGCGATCTCCTCCGGGTCGTCGATGTCGCCCCAGTCCAGGTCCACGGCGTACGGCGAGACCTCCGCGACCAGCTGGCCCGAGCCGTCCAGCTCGGTCCAGCCCAGCCACGGGTCGGCGTGCGCCTGCAGCGCGCGCTGGGAGATCACCGTGCGGTGGCCCTCGTGCTGGAAGTAGTCCCGGATCGCCGGGTCGGTGATGTGCCGGGAGACGGCCGGGGTCTGGGCCTGCTTGACGTAGATCACGACGTCGTTCTCCAGGGCGTCGCTGTTGCCCTCCAGCAGGATGTTGTACGACGGCAGCCCGGCCGAGCCGATGCCGATCCCGCGGCGGCCGACGACGTCCTTCACGCGGTAGGAGTCCGGGCGGGTCAGGGAGGACTCCGGGAGCGTCTCCAGGTAGCCGTCGAAGGCGGCGAGCACCTTGTAGCGGGTGGCCGCGTCCAGCTCGATGGAGCCGCCGCCCGGGGCGAAGCGGCGCTCGAACTCCCGGATCTCGGTCATCGAGTCCAGCAGCCCGAACCGGGTCAGCGCGCGGGCGTCCCGCAGCGCGTCCAGCAGCGGGCCCTGGGCGGTGTCCAGGGTGAAGGGCGGCACCTCGTCGCTCTTGGCGCCGGTCGCCAGCGCGTGGATCCGCTCGCGGTACGCGCCCGCGTAGACCCGCACCAGCTCGGTGATCTGCTCGTCGCTGAGCGCCTTCGCGTACCCCACGAGCGCCACGGAGGCGGCGAAGCGCTTGAGGTCCCAGGTGAAGGGGCCGACGTAGGCCTCGTCGAAGTCGTTGACGTTGAAGATCAGCCGGCCGGTGGAGTCCATGTACGTGCCGAAGTTCTCCGCGTGCAGGTCGCCGTGGATCCACACGCGCGAGGTGCGCTCGTCCAGGAACGGCCCACTGAGTATCCTCCCGCCACCCCGCCCGGCGTTCTCGGCGTCCAGGTCGTGGTAGAAGAGGCACGCGGTACCGCGGTAGAACGCGAACGCGGAGGCCGCCATCTTGCGGAACTTCACGCGGAACGCGGCCGGGTCGGCGGCCAGGAGCTCGCCGAACGCGGTGTCGAAGACGGAGAGGATCTCCTCGCCGCGCTGCTCGTCGCTGAGCTTCGGAACCGACATCGCTGGGTGCCTCCTGGTGCGGTGCGTGGACGACAGCGTCTCTGCCGTCTCCAACGCACGACCGTACGTCGGAGTGCCCGCCGAGTGTCAGTGCCGCGGCATAGACTTCGACGCTGACCCCAGAACTGTCCGCCAGCCCGTCGCCGAGTGTTTCCCCTGGAGGGCCCACCGTGTCAAAGCCGCCGTTCACGCACCTGCACGTCCACACCCAGTACTCGCTGCTGGACGGTGCCGCGCGGCTGAAGGACATGTTCAACGCGTGCAACGAGATGGGCATGACCCACATCGCCATGTCCGACCACGGCAACCTGCACGGCGCGTACGACTTCTTCCACTCCGCGAAGAAGGCCGGGGTCACCCCGATCATCGGGATCGAGGCGTATGTCGCCCCCGAGTCCCGGCGCAACAAGCGCAAGATCCAGTGGGGCCAGCCGCACCAGAAGCGGGACGACGTCTCCGGTTCGGGTGGTTACACCCACAAGACGATCTGGGCGGCGAACGCCACCGGTCTGCACAACCTCTTCCGGCTCTCCTCGGACGCCTACGCCGAGGGCTGGCTGCAGAAGTGGCCCCGGATGGACAAGGAGACCATCTCCCAGTGGTCCGAGGGGCTCATCGCCTCCACCGGCTGCCCCTCCGGCGAGCTCCAGACCCGACTGCGCCTCGGCCAGTACGACGAGGCCCTGAAGGCGGCGGCCGAGTACCAGGACATCTTCGGCAAGGACCGCTATTTCCTGGAGTTGATGGACCACGGCATCGAGATCGAGCGCCGGGTCCGCGACGGACTGCTGGAGATCGGCAAGAAGCTCGGCATCCCGCCGCTGGTCACCAACGACTCGCACTACACCTACGCGCACGAGGCGGGCGCGCACGACGCCCTGCTGTGCATCCAGACCGGCAAGAACCTCTCCGACCCCGACCGCTTCAGGTTCGACGGCACCGGCTACTACCTGAAGTCCACGGACGAGATGTACGCCATCGACTCCTCGGACGCCTGGCAGGAGGGCTGCCGCAACACCCTCCTGGTGGCCGAGCAGATCGACACCACGGGCATGTTCGAGAAGCGCGACCTCATGCCCAAGTTCGACATCCCCGAGGGCTACACCGAGGTCACCTGGTTCAAGGAGGAGGTCCGCCGCGGCATGGAGCGCCGCTTCCCGGGCGGCATCCCCGAGGACCGCCAGAAGCAGGTCGACTACGAGATGGACGGCATCATCCAGATGGGGTTCCCGGGGTACTTCCTCGTCGTCGCCGACTTCATCATGTGGGCCAAGAGCCAGGGCATCGCGGTCGGTCCGGGCCGTGGCTCGGCGGCCGGTTCGATCGTCGCGTACGCCATGGGCATCACCGACCTCGACCCGATCCCGCACGGACTGATCTTCGAGCGGTTCCTGAACCCCGAGCGCGTCTCCATGCCCGACGTCGACATCGACTTCGACGAGCGCAGGCGCGTCGAGGTGATCAGGTACGTGACCGAGAAATACGGCGCCGACAAGGTCGCCATGATCGGCACCTACGGCAAGATCAAGGCGAAGAACGCCATCAAGGATTCCGCGCGCGTGCTGGGCTATCCGTACGCCATGGGCGACCGCCTCACCAAGGCGATGCCCGCCGACGTCCTCGGCAAGGGCATCGACCTCGACGGCATCACCAACCCCTCGCACCCGCGCTACAGCGAGGCCGGCGAGATCCGGGCGATGTACGAGAACGAGCCGGACGTCAAGAAGGTCATCGACACCGCCAAGGGCGTCGAGGGCCTGGTCCGGCAGATGGGCGTGCACGCCGCCGGCGTCATCATGTCCAGCGAGCCGATCGTGGACCACGCCCCGATCTGGGTGCGGCACACCGACGGCGTGACCATCACGCAGTGGGACTACCCGCAGTGCGAGTCGCTCGGCCTGCTGAAGATGGACTTCCTCGGCCTGCGCAACCTGACGATCATGGACGACGCCGTCAAGATGGTGAAGTCCAACAAGGGCATCGAGCTCGACCTGCTGGCGCTTCCGCTCGACGATCCCACGACCTTCGAACTGCTCCAGCGCGGTGAGACGCTCGGCGTCTTCCAGTTCGACGGCGGCCCCATGCGCTCGCTCCTGCGCCTGATGAAGCCCGACAACTTCGAAGACATCTCCGCCGTCTCGGCGCTCTACCGTCCCGGCCCGATGGGCATGGACTCGCACACGAACTACGCGCTGCGCAAGAACAAGCTCCAGGAGATCACCCCGATCCACAAGGAGCTGGAGGAGCCCCTGGAAGAGGTCCTGGCCGTCACCTACGGCCTGATCGTCTACCAGGAGCAGGTGCAGAAGGCCGCCCAGATCATCGCCGGGTACTCGCTCGGCGAGGCCGACATCCTGCGCCGCGTGATGGGCAAGAAGAAGCCGGACGAGCTGGCCAAGAACTTCACCATCTTCCAGGCCGGCGCCCGCAAGAACGGCTACAGCGACGAGGCCATCCAGGCCCTGTGGGACGTCCTGGTCCCCTTCGCCGGCTACGCCTTCAACAAGGCGCACTCGGCCGCGTACGGCCTGGTCTCGTACTGGACCGCCTACCTCAAGGCGAACCACCCCGCCGAGTACATGGCCGCGCTGCTGACCTCCGTCAAGGACGACAAGGACAAGTCGGCGATCTACCTCAACGAATGCCGTCGCATGGGCATCCGGGTGCTCCCGCCGAACGTCAACGAGTCCGTGCACAACTTCGCCGCCCAGGGCGACGACGTGATCCTCTTCGGCCTGGAGGCCGTGCGGAACGTCGGCTCGAATGTCGTCGAGTCGATCATCAAGAGCCGCAAGGCCAAGGGGAAGTACGCCTCCTTCCCCGACTACCTCGACAAGATCGACGCGGCCGCCTGCAACAAGCGCACCACCGAGTCGCTGATCAAGGCGGGTGCCTTCGACACGCTCGGCCACACCCGCAAGGGCCTCACCGCCCAGTACGAGCCGATGATCGACAACGTGGTCGCGGTCAAGCGCAAGGAGGCCGAGGGCCAGTTCGACCTCTTCGGCGGCATGGGCGACGAGGAGAGCACGGAGCCCGGCTTCGGTCTCGACGTGGAGTTCTCCACCGACGAGTGGGACAAGACCTATCTGCTCGCCCAGGAGCGGGAGATGCTCGGTCTGTACGTCTCCGACCACCCGCTCTTCGGTCTGGAGCACGTGCTCTCGGACAAGGCGGACGCGGGCATCGCCCAGCTCACCGGAGGCGAGCACGCGGACGGCGCGGTCGTCACCATCGGCGGCATCATCTCGGGCCTGCAGCGCAAGATGACCAAGCAGGGCAACGCCTGGGCCATCGCCACCGTCGAGGACCTCGCCGGTTCCATCGAGTGCATGTTCTTCCCGGCGACCTACCAGCTCGTCTCCACGCAGCTCGTCGAGGACGCGGTCGTCTTCGTCAAGGGCCGCCTGGACAAGCGCGAGGACGTGCCGCGGCTGGTCGCGATGGAGCTGATGGTCCCGGACCTGTCCAACGCGGGCACGAACGCGCCGGTGGTCCTCACCATCCCGGCGACCCGGGTCACCCCGCCGATGGTCAGCCGGCTCGGCGAGATCCTCAGCCATCACAAGGGCGACAGCGAGGTCCGGATCAAGCTGCAGGGTCCGACCAGGACGACGGTCCTGCGCCTGGACCGGCACCGGGTGAAGCCGGACCCGGCGCTCTTCGGCGATCTGAAGGTGCTGCTCGGCCCGTCCTGCCTGGCCGGCTGAGCGGCGACGCGTGAGCGAGGACGCCTGAGCGAGGACGCGTGAGAAGGGCGCACCCCATGTATCGGGTGCGCCCTTCGCCATGTGCCTGGGCTGCAACAGCCCGTTATGAAGATGTCAGTTGTGACCGAAGCGCTTCTGCCGGCCCTTGTGGGCCATGTCGCCGGGCGTCACCTGGGACATGCGCTGCTCGGCCTGCTGCTCCATGGAGGACTGCTGGGCCTGCTGCTGTCCACGCTCGGACTGCGGCTGCTTCCGGTCCTGCTTCTTGTTCTTGGCCATGGTGATCTGCCTCCTGTGGGGGATCTAGGGGCCAGGGCCGCGACCAGATTCACATAGGCCGACAGAGAACGCATTTCGGACAATTACCGTCCGTGACGGCGCTCGCTCGAGCCGCTCACCCCGAAACGCCACGCCGAAGATCGAGTTCCGGCCGTTAACCTTCGCGCGGTCGGGCAGACTCGAAGGAAGCCCGAAGCAAACCTCCCGGAAAGAGGGTGGATCGCGTGGACCGCTGCATCGTCCTGGTGGACGCCGGGTATCTGCTGGGGGCCGCCGCCTCTCTTCTCGCCGGAGAGCCCTCCCGGTCCCGGATCACCGTCGATCACACGGCCCTCATCCAGGGCCTGCGCGAGCGCGCCGAGTCGGACACCGAACGTCCGCTGCTGCGCATCTACTGGTTCGACGGCGCCCCCGACCGCGTCCCGCAGCCCGAGCACCGCAGGCTGCGGGTGATGCCCCGGGTGACCGTCCGGCTCGGCGCGCTGACCCGCAGCGACGGACGCTGGGCCCAGAAGGGCGTGGACGCCGCCATGCACGCCGAGCTGACCGAACTGGCTCGCAACAGGGCCTGTTCGGACGTGGTGCTGGTGACCGGGGACGGTGATCTGCTGCCGGGCATGATGGCGGCGAAGGAGCACGGCGTCGCCGTGCACCTGTGGGCCGTGCAGGCCGCGGACGGCGACTACAACCAGTCCGAGGACCTCGTCGCCGAGGCCGACGAGCGGCGCGTGCTCGACCGTACGTGGATCACCAAGGCCGTACGCGCCAAGGAGCTCGGAGGGATCTGCGCGCCGCCGCCCGTGCCGCGGCCCGAGATCGCCGCGATCCTCTCCGCGCCGCTGCCCGACTCCGCGCTCGCCGGAACCGAGCGGCCCACCGAGGAGCGGGAGCACCGGCAGCCGGCCGCCGCCACGGACAACGGCACGCAGGAGCGGGTGCCCGCGCCGAAGGGCGTGCCCACGCCGAAGGACCTGGCCGCCCTACGCGGCCCCGGAGCGCCGCCGGCCACGCACCCGGCCGGGGCGACGCTCAGGTGGTCCTCCGACAAGGGCTGGGTGGACCGGCCCGGCACCGCGGCCGAGCCGCCCGAGATCGCGTCCATGCCGACGCTGGCCCAGGTGACCACGGCGGAGCAGCGGTGGGCCGACCGGGAGGAGGACATCACGACCGTCGGCGGGGACCCGTACGAGGTAGGGCAGGTGTTCGCGCGGCGGTGGACCGGACGGCTCGGGGACCAGGGCCATCTGCAGAAGCTGTCCGGGATGTACCCGCGGATCCCCCACCGGATCGACGGGGAACTGCTCAGATACGCGGCCCGGTTCGGGCTGCTCGCCCACAAGGACGACCAGATCGACGAGCACGACCGGTACGCGATCCGGGCCGGGTTCTGGCGGGAGATCGATGTCCGGACCGCCGCGGAGCACGCGCCGGCGGGGGAGTGAAACGGCACATACGCCGCCCCAGGGGCGAGCGGCGCCTCCCGACCCCGTAGGCTCATCCCTTGTGAGTACGCGCGCGGGACAGGCACTTCGGCCCAAAGGGGATGTCGTGTGTGCCGTGCGCGGGCTGACCAAGACCTATCCGGCGACGCGGGCGCGGCGCGGCACGCCGGGCACTCCCGAGGTGCGGGCCACCGACGACGTGGGGCTGGACATCCGGCGCGGTGAGATCTTCGGCCTGCTCGGGCCGAACGGCGCCGGCAAGACCACGCTGGTACGACAGCTGACCGGGCTGATGCGACCCGATCGCGGCAGCGTGGAGATCCTCGGGCACGACATCGTGCGGCACCCGGAGCGGGCCGCGCGGATCCTCGCCTACCTCGGCCAGGAGTCGACCGCGCTCGACGAGCTGACGGTCTCCCTCGCCGCCGAGACCACCGGACGGCTGCGCGGCCTCGACGTGCGCGCGGCGCGGGCCGAGCGGGACGCCGTGCTGGAGGAGCTGGGCCTGACCGAGCTGGCCGCCCGGCCCCTGAAGAAGCTCTCCGGCGGGCAGCGGCGGCTCGCCTGCTTCGCCGCCGCGCTGGTGGGACAGCGGCCGCTGCTCGTCCTCGACGAGCCGACCACCGGGATGGACCCCGTCGCGCGGCGGGCGGTCTGGTCCGCCGTCGACAGGCGGCGGGCCGAGCACGGCACGACCGTGCTGCTCGTCACCCACAACGTCATCGAGGCCGAGACCGTGCTGGACCGGGTCGCCGTGCTCGACCGGGGGCGGGTGATCGCCTGTGACACCCCGGCCGGGCTGAAGGAGCAGGTCGCCGGGGAGGTCCGGGTCGATCTGGTGTGGCGCGACGCGGCGCCGCTGCACGTGCCCGAGGTGGCCGCCCTCCAGGACCGGGTGGTGGAGTCGGGGCGCCGCTGGACTCTGCGGCTCGCCCCCGAGGAGGCCCGCGCGGTCGTCGCCACCGTCACCGGCGGGGCCGCGTTCTCCGCCCTCGACGACTTCACCCTCGCCACGCCCAGCCTGGAGGACGTGTACCTGGCGCTGGGCGGGGCCGCGCAGCAGGGGTTGGTGAAGGCTTGAGCGGGACTGGGGCAGGCTTGGGTGTCGTGGGGTTCGGCTCGAGTGCCGTCGGTGCGGGCTTGAGTACGAAGTGCGTCGCATCCGTACGGAACGGGACAACCGCCGGAGCGAAGAGGAGCAGCGCCACGTGAGTGTCGTACCCGCCGAGGTTCTGCCGGCCGGCACGCTGGCCGCGGACGAGACGCCCGTCACCGACGCGGCCGAGCTCGGGCCGCGGGCCCGGCTGTGGCCGTCGCTGTGCGCCGTGTACCGGGCGCAGCTGTCGCGTGCGCGGGTCGCCCGGATCCCGCTGCTGTTCGTGGCGACCTTCCAGTCCGTCGGGATCATGATCCTGATGCGCGGAGTCGTGGACGGCGGGGACGAGGCGCGGGCCGTGGTGGCCGGGTCCTCGGTGCTCGTGGTCGCCTTCGTCGCCCTGAACCTGCTCGCCCAGTACTTCGGGCAGCTGCGGGCGAGCGGAGGGCTCGATCACTACGCCACCCTGCCGGTCCCGCCCGCGGCCGTGGTCCTCGGGGCGGCGGGGGCGTACGCCTCCTTCACCGTGCCCGGGACCGTGGTGACGGCCGTGTTCGGGTGTGTGCTGTTCGGCTTGCCGCTGGCGCATCTGTGGGTGCTGGTCGCGGTGATCCCGCTCGCGGGGGCAGCCCTCGCGGGGCTGGGGGCGGCGCTGGGGCTGCTCGCGCCCCGTCCTGAACTGGCCACCGTGCTGGGGCAGTTGGGGATGTCGGCGGCGCTGCTGCTGGGGGTTCTGCCAGCCGAGCGGATGCCTGAGGCGGTGCGGCTCGCGCGGGATCTGCTGCCGTCGACGTACGGCGTGGAGGCCTTCGCGCGGACCTTCGGGGAGCGGCCGGACTGGGCCTTCGTCCTCGGTGATCTCGCCGTGTGCGGGGTGGTGGGCGTCGTGTCGCTGGCCGCGGCCACCTGGGCGTACCGTCGGGCGGCCGTCCGGTGACGCGGGGCACAGGCGGGCCTGGCACGATGTCAGGGTGACCGCACCGTTGACTCCTCCTCCGCCGCCGCGTGACCAGCCCGCGAACTCCGCGTGGCAGCAGCCGCACGCGTCGTCCTCCTCCCCCTCTCCGTACGGGCGGGGGGAGTACGAGTACGGGTTGCCGCCGGTCTCGTACGGCCAGGACGGGCCCGGGATGAAGGCCGAGCTGCGGGAGGCCGCCGTGGTGACGGTGGTCGTGGCGGTGGCCGGGGTGCTGCTCGGGGTGCTGTGGTGGTGGCTGGCGCCTCGGGTTCCGCTGGTGGGGGACGTGGTCGACGGGGGCTGGGCCGTCTACTTCAAGGACACCGAAGGGGAGCAGGCGGTGGGGGTGGACGGGACGTTCACCCTGCTGGCGCTGGCCTTCGGTGCGGTGAGCGCGGTGGGGGCCTTCCTCTGGCGGCGGCGTGGCGGCGTGCCGTTGGTGGTGGCTCTGGCGCTCGGTGGCTTCCTGGCGTCCCTGCTGGCCTGGCGGGTCGGGGTGTGGCTGGGGCCGTCGCAGGACGTGATCGCCCATGCGAAGGACGTGGGCAAGGGGGTGACGTTCTCGGCGCCGCTGGAGCTCGACGCGAAGGGGGCGTGGCTGGTGTGGTCCATCGCCGCGCTGGTGGTGCACCTCGGCCTGACGGCGCTGTTCGGGCCTCGGGATCCGGACCCGTACGACCAGCTGGAGCGGCCGTCGGACGGGTACGGGGCGCCAAAGGCGTAGCGCGCTTGTTCCTCGCCCTCGCCGCCCCTGCCCGTCCCCCTGCGCTCTTGGGGGCCGCGTCCCCTACGCCGGGCGCCTGCCGTGGTTCGCCCGGCCCTTCCTGACGCGCCATTTGCGTTTCCGCGTTTTCTTCGACATGCCTTCTCTGCTTAACCGAGGAAGCGCGGGTCGTCGAGGGGTCAGGCGCGGGCGATGGGGGCGAGGGTCGCTTCGGTGAGGGCGGCCAGGGTCGTGGGGGAGAGTTCGATCTCCAGGCCTCTGCGGCCCGCCGAGACGCAGATGGTCTCGTGCGTCGTCGCGGAGGCGTCCAGGACCGTGGGGAGTCTCTTGCGCTGGCCGAGGGGGGAGATGCCACCCCGGACGTAGCCCGTGGTGCGCTCCGCCAGGGTCGGGTCGGCCATCGCCGCCTTCTTGCCGCCCCGCGCCGCCGCCAGGGCCTTCAGGTCCAGCTGGCCCGCCACCGGGACCACCGCCACCGTCAGCTTGCCGTCGACCTCCGCCACCAGCGTCTTGAAGACCCGGTCGGGGGAGACGCCCATGGCCTGCGCCGCCTCCTCGCCGTAGGAGGGGTGCGACGGGTCGTGCTCGTAGGCGTGGGTCGTGAAGTCGGCGCCCGCCGCCGTCAGCGCCACCGTCGCCGGAGTCCCCGCCGACTGCTTCTGCTTCTTCGCCATGCCGGTCTTCCCTCAGTTCAGACTCGTCGGCGTGCGCGTCAGTTCCGCCGCCGGCAGTGACGGCAGGTTACGGATGATCGACGTCTCCGCGCGCAGCAGTTTCAGCTCGTCCCGCAGACGGGAGGCGGTGTCGGGGGCCTGGAGCAGGCGTTGCTTGGTGGGGGTGTCCAGCATCATCGCCGCCGCCACCAGGTACGACACCACCGACGGCTCGTCCGGCAGGTCGGCCCCGGGGGACAGGGAGCGTTCCCGCGCCCCCGCCAAGCGCTTCTGGTACTGGCGGAACGCCCGCAGCACGCCCTCCGCCAGCGCGCCCGCCTCGTCGCCCTGGTCCTCCGGCAGTTCCTCCAGCTCCGCCGTCAGGAACGGGCCCGTCGCGTCCACCGACAGCAGCCGTACCCGCGTCGTCCCCGTCGCCAGGACCTCGAACGTGCCGTCCGCCCGCTCCCGGATCGTCGCCGCGTCGGCCACACAGCCCGTGGAGTGGAAGGACTTCAGCGGCTCCGGGCCGAAGCCGGCCGTGGGCCCGCGCTGCGGCAGCGCCGTCGGATCGGGCATGCCGGGCGCGCTCGGTGCCACCTCGTGGCCGTCGCGGATCGCCACGACGGCGAAGCGGCGCGGTTCCTCGTCGGGGGTCTTCAACAGGTCGCGCATCATGGCGCGATAGCGCTCCTCGAAGATGTTCAGCGGGAGCACCAGACCCGGGAAGAGCACCGAGTTCAGGGGAAAGAGCGGGAGACGGACGGTGGTCACGACGCAAGAGCCTAATGGTCCAGGGAGGGTGCGCGTCCGGGGTGCCCGGTGATCGGACCGCCGGACGCGGTCCGGAGCTCGTCCCGCACGCGCATGCAGTGGCCCAGCGGGTCGTCCGCGAAGCGGCCCCAGGGGAACGTCGTGGCGTACGGGCCGGTCAGGCGCAGTTGCTCCAGGGCGTCCGGGCGGCGGTTCAGCCGCACCAGGACGTACGTCAGGAGGTTGCGCAGCTCCGCCGGCCAGGGGTCGGCCGGGGGCAGGGTCGCGGAGAGCGCGATGGCCCGGTCCGCCGCCTCGTCCAGCTGCGCCCTCGGCACTTCGGGGCCGCAGCCGTCCGTCAGGTAGGCGAACGCCGCGCGCAGTGGCAGCGCCTGGACCAGGGAGCCGGGCGGGGCGTCCTGCGCGGCGCGATCGGCGAAGTCCAGGCACTCGACGTGCGAGCCGTGCCAGGAGGAGGCCAGATAGCGCAGGGCCGCCACATGGCAGCCGTAGTGGTGCGGGGCGCGGCGCATCGCGGCCTCCCACAGCTCCTCCACGTAGCGCGGTCCGGCCTGGGCGCCGCGCGCGTGGTCGAGGGCGATCCGCCAGGGCACGGGGTCCCGGTCGTCACCGTGCGCCGCGGCCGTGACCAGCGGGCTCACCTCGCGCAGCAGCTCGGCCCGGGCCGGGGACCGCCAGGCGCGGTCCACCCGCAGCTGTGCGTCCACCACGAGGCGGTCCGGATCGTGCGGTGCGGCGGCGCACCAGGACTCGAACCACTCGGGGCGGGCATGGGCGAAGGCGGCGAGGCGGGCCGTGTAGCGGTCGCGGCGCTCCCATTCGCGGGCCGCCCGGGTGGCGGCCAGCAGCGCGGAGGCCGGGCCGTGGTCGCCCTGGGCGGCCGCGACCAGCGCGGGGCCCAGCCGCGCGTCGGGCGCGTCCAGCAGCACCTCGTCGTCGGCGCGGGGGACGACGGCGGAGGGCGCGGTCCTTGTCATCCGCGGACCGCGGATGAACGGCAGCAGCAGAGCCATGGTGTCGACCATTGAAAAGCCGCAGGTCGGGACGGCGCCAGAGGCTTCGGGGAAATCGCGGAAGGTTGTACAGCCCCGGGTCAAGGAAAGGTAAAGAAGGGTGAAGGGTGAGGCCAGGGCTCAGTTCCTGCGCAGCAGCCGAGTCGCGCCCGCCGCCACGGTCGTCGCCAGGATCCAGCCCAGCAGGACCATCGCCGCCGCCAGCCATTGCCAGCCGCCCTTGAGCTGCCAGAAGCCGACCTGCCCCAGGTCGATGACCGGAAGCAGCAGGTCCAGGGCGAACAGCGTCGGGTTCCACTCCGGATGCTCACCCCGCTTGATCGGCGGATGGCCGCCGCGCGCGAACGCCACCGAGCCCGCCGCCCACAGCACCGCCATCCACACCGCGGCCCGCCCCGGCCGGTACCCGTAGGCGACCGTCCAGTCCTGCGCGTACCCCCACAGCTTCGCGGCGATCGGCAGGCTCTCCCGGCGCCGGCGCTGCTTGGCGAGGAGCACCTCGCGGGCGTCCTCGTCCTCACCGCCCGTCCGCAGCACCGTGGCGAGCCGTTCGTACGGCTCCGGGTTGTACTCGGCGGTCGCCGCGGCCACCCACTCCAGCCGCTCGGCCAGCGGGAAGGGCCCGCGCGGCACCAGGTTCTCGTACGAGAAACCGCCCATGTGCAGCCGCCCGGGGCCCGGCCAGGCGTCCGCCCGGTCCATCAGGTTGACCACCCGCGCCCCGGACAGCACCACCGTGCCGCGCGCCGGCCGCTCCCCGAGGAAGCGCAGCTCCGGGGTCTGGACCCGGCGCAGCGACAGTTCCTGCTCGTCGGTGAGGCTGAACCGGGCCCGCTCCATGTCGACCGCGTCCCCGAACCGCCCGTCGTCCAGTCGCACCCCGCCCTGGCACTCGAAGCGCTGGATCCGTGTCCCGCGGGCCGGGGTCGTGCCGCTGAGCAGCGGGTTCCCGAGGCCGGCCGGGGTGAGGTAGAGCGAGCGCTCGACCGTCAGCTGGGGCGCGTTGAGCGCCAGCCGGGTGTACGGGTTGGCCAGCCGTGCCCCGCGCAGGCTCAGCGAGACGCCGACCTTCGCGCTGCGCAGGCTCAGCTCGCCGTGCGACTCCAGCAGCTCGGCCTGGAGGTCCTGCCCCACCGTCATGCCGTCCCCGGCGATCGAACGGCCGCTGCGGTCGCGGTACACGATCGCCTGGTTGAGCAGCAGATCGGTGCCGATCTGGGCGTCGGTGAGCCGGATGCCGTTGTGGAAGCGGCAGCGCGGCAGGTGCAGATCGCCCTCGGTGTGCACCCGCGCCGCCTCGAGCCGCGGCACCGCGCAGTCCACCAGCCGCATGGTCGTGAACCGTGCCTCCGGCAGCAGCACGTCCCGGTCGAAGCGGCAGCCCTTCATCTCGACGTACGGCACCACGGTGCCGCCCGCCAGGTCCAGGCTGCCGCTGATCCGCACGCCGACGAGCTTCAGCGACGACACCCGGCCGGCCAGGGCGGGCGGTCCGTCCAGCAGCAGCCAGCACACGATGCGGGCCCGCACGGTCCGCTCGGGCCCCCAGGGGTGCCCTCCGTGCGGATCGTCGACGACGGTGTCGCCGCAGCTCAGGTCGTACACGGTGCCGTTGCGGAAGGCCTGCCACATGCCGGCCTCGGCGGCGGTCAGATCGTCCGGCAGGTCTCCGTCCCGGATGCCGGCCCCCTCGGTCACGGTGTTCCCTTCCTCCCCGGCCGCTCATGTGTTTTCGTACAACCGTTCATGCCCTCTCGGTGACGGACGGAACGCTAACGGTGAAGGGGATCTTCCGGCTGCTCGGTACGGTCTGTATCAGCCATTGATACGCGCGGACGGTGCTCGATCCCGGTCTGAGAGAATTGACCGCGTGATCTCCCGAATCGATCTGCGCGGCGACGCCCTCCCCGAGGGCCCCGCCCTGCGCGACCTGCTGCCCCGAGCCGACTTCGACGTTCAGGCCGCCCTGGAGAAGGTGCGTCCGATCTGCGAGGCCGTGCATCATCGTGGCGACGCGGCGCTGATCGACTTCGCCGAGAAGTTCGACGGGGTCAGGCTCGAACAGGTCCGGGTCCCGGCGGAAGCGCTCGCGAAGGCCCTTCAGGAGCTCGACCCGGCCGTCCGCGCCGCTCTGGAGGAGTCCATCCGGCGCACCCGTCTGGTCCACCGCGCCCAGCGCCGGACGACCCACACGACCCAGGTGGTGCCCGGCGGCTCGGTCACCGAGAAGTGGGTGCCGGTCGAGCGGGTCGGGCTGTACGCGCCCGGCGGGCGGGCCGTCTACCCGTCTTCCGTGATCATGAACGTCGTCCCGGCCCAGGAGGCCGGCGTCGAGTCGCTCGCCCTCGCCTCCCCGGCGCAGGCCGAGTTCGGCGGCCTGCCGCACCCGACGATCCTGGCCGCCTGCGCGCTGCTCGGCGTGGACGAGGTGTACGCGGCGGGCGGCGCGACCGCCGTCGCGATGTTCGCCTACGGCACCGAGTCCTGCCCGCCCGCCCCCATGGTCACCGGGCCCGGCAACATCTGGGTCGCCGCCGCCAAGCGCTACTTCACCGGCAAGATCGGCATCGACGCCGAGGCCGGCCCGACCGAGATCGCGATCCTGGCCGACGCGAGCGCCGACCCGGTGCACGTCGCCTCGGACCTGATCAGTCAGGCCGAGCACGACCCGCTGGCCGCCGCCGTCCTGGTCACCGACTCCGTGGAGCTCGCGGACGCGGTGGAGAAGGAGCTGGAGCCGCAGGTCGCGGCCACCAAGCACATCGACGACCGGATCGTCCCGGCGCTTCAGGGCAAGCAGTCCGCGATCGTGCTCGTGGACGGCGTCGAGGAAGGGCTCCGGGTCGTCGACGCGTACGGCGCCGAGCACCTGGAGATCCAGACGGCCGACGCGGCCGCGGTGGCCGAGCGCGTGCGCAACGCCGGCGCGATCTTCATCGGCCCCTGGGCGCCCGTCTCCCTCGGCGACTACGCCGCCGGGTCCAACCACGTCCTGCCCACCGGCGGCTGCGCCTGCCACTCCTCGGGCCTGTCCGTCCAGTCCTTCCTGCGCGGCATCCACATCGTCGACTACACGAAGGACGCGCTGGCCGAGGTCGCGCATCACGTGGTGACGCTGGCGGAGGCGGAGGACCTCCCGGCGCACGGCGCGGCGATCAAGGCACGGTTCGGTTGGAAGGTACCCGAGAGCAAGTGACTGGCATCGACGATCTCCCCGTACGGGACGAGCTGCGCGGCAAGTCCCCCTACGGCGCGCCCCAGTTGGACGTGCCGGTACGGCTGAACACCAACGAGAACCCCTACCCGCTGCCCGAGCCGCTGGTCGAGCGGATCGCCGAGCGGGTGCGCGACGCGGCCCGGAACCTCAACCGCTACCCGGACCGGGACGCCGTGGAGCTGCGCACGCAGCTCGCCAAGTACCTGACGGACACGTCCGGTTACGAGGTGGGCCTGGCCAACGTCTGGGCGGCCAACGGCTCCAACGAGGTCATCCAGCAGCTGCTCCAGACCTTCGGCGGCCCCGGCCGGACCGCGATCGGCTTCGAGCCGTCGTACTCGATGCACGGGCTCATCTCCCGCGGCACGGGCACGGGCTGGATCTCCGGTCCCCGCAACGACGACTTCACCCTCGACGTGGCGGCCGCCCGGCAGGCCATCGCCGAGCACCGGCCGGACGTCGTCTTCATCACCACCCCCAACAACCCCACGGGCAACGCGGTCCCGCCCGAGACGGTCCTCGCGCTGTACGAGGCCGCGCAGGCGGCGAAGCCGTCGATGGTCGTCGTGGACGAGGCGTACATCGAGTTCAGCCACGGCGACTCGCTGCTGCCGCTGCTGCAGGGGCGGCCGAACCTCGTCATCTCCCGCACGATGTCGAAGGCCTTCGGCGCGGCGGGCCTGCGCCTCGGCTATCTCGCCGCGGACCCCGCCGTGGTCGACGCCGTCCAGCTCGTACGGCTGCCCTACCACCTGTCCGCCGTCACCCAGGCGACCGCCCTGGCCGCCCTGGAGCACACCGGCACCCTGCTCGGCTATGTCGAGCAGCTCAAGACCGAGCGCGACCGGCTGGTCGCCGAACTGCGGGCCATGGGGTTCGAGGTCGTGGAGTCCGACGCGAACTTCGTGCAGTTCGGGCTGTTCGAGGACTCCCACACCGCCTGGCAGCAGATCCTCGACCGCGGTGTGCTGGTCCGGGACAACGGCATCCCCGGCTGGCTGCGGGTCTCCGCCGGTACCCCCGAAGAGAACGACGCGTTCCTCGACGCGGTCCGTGAACTGAAGAAGGAGCAGAGCGCATGAACCGCGTAGGACGCGTGGAGCGCGTGACGAAGGAGACCTCGGTCCTCGTCGAGATCGATCTCGACGGGTCCGGCAAGGTGGACGTGGCGACCGGTGTCGGCTTCTACGACCACATGCTCGACCAGCTCGGTCGGCACGGTCTGTTCGACCTGACGGTCAAGACCGAGGGCGACCTGCACATCGACTCGCACCACACCATCGAGGACACCGCCCTCGCCCTCGGCGCCGCCTTCAAGCAGGCGCTCGGGGACAAGGTGGGGATCTACCGCTTCGGCAACTGCACGGTCCCGCTGGACGAGTCGCTCGCCCAGGTGACCGTCGACCTGTCCGGCCGCCCGTACCTCGTGCACACCGAGCCCGAGAACATGGCGCCGATGATCGGCGAGTACGACACCACGATGACCCGGCACATCCTGGAGTCCTTCGTGGCCCAGGCGCAGATCGCGCTGCACGTGCACGTGCCCTACGGGCGCAACGCGCACCACATCGTGGAGTGCCAGTTCAAGGCGCTGGCCCGGGCCCTGCGCTACGCCTCCGAGCGCGACCCGCGCGCGGCCGGCATCCTCCCGTCCACGAAGGGCGCGCTGTGAACGGCCTCTCCACCGTCCTGATCGTCGTCGGGCTCTTCCTGCTCGGCGGGGTCTACTCCTTCTTCAAGCAGGAGATGCCGAAGAGCCTGATCGTGCTGCTGTCCATCGGCGCCGGGATGTGTCTGGTCGCCGGTGTCCTGAGGCTGGAGGTGTGGAATTGACCGCGGCTTCGAGCAAGAAGGTCGTCGTCTTCGACTACGGCTTCGGCAACGTCCGGTCCGCCGAGCGCGCCCTCGCGCGCACCGGCGCCGAGGTCGAGATAACGCGTGACTTCGACAAGGCCATGAACGCCGACGGGCTGCTGGTGCCGGGCGTCGGTGCCTTCGCCGCCTGCATGACCGGTCTGCGCGAGGCGCGCGGTGACTGGATCATCGACCGCCGGCTGTCCGGCGGGCGCCCGGTGATGGGCATCTGCGTCGGCATGCAGATCCTCTTCGCCCGGGGCATCGAGCACGGCGTGGAGAGCGAGGGCCTCGACGAGTGGCCCGGCTCGGTCGAGCCGCTGCAGGCCGACATCGTGCCCCACATGGGCTGGAACACCGTGGAGGCGCCGGCCGACTCCGAGCTGTTCGCCGGCCTGGACGCGGACGCCCGCTTCTATTTCGTGCACTCCTACGCGGTCCACGACTGGACCCTGGAGACGCACAACGCGGCGATCCGCGCCCCCAAGGTCACCTGGTCGACGCACGGCAAGCCCTTCGTGGCCGCCGTGGAGAACGGCGCCCTGTGGGCCACGCAGTTCCACCCCGAGAAGTCCGGCGACGCCGGAGCCCAGCTCCTCACCAACTGGATCGGAACCCTGTGAGCAAGCTCGAACTCCTCCCCGCCGTCGACGTCCGCGACGGACAGGCCGTCCGCCTCGTGCATGGCGAGTCCGGCACCGAGACCTCCTACGGCTCCCCCCTGGAGGCGGCCCTCGCCTGGCAGCGCTCCGGCGCCGAGTGGCTGCACCTGGTCGACCTGGACGCCGCGTTCGGCACCGGCGACAACCGCGAGCTGATCGCCGAGGTCGCGGGCGCGATGGACATCAAGGTCGAGCTGTCCGGCGGCATCCGCGACGACGCCTCCCTCGCGGCCGCCCTCGCGACGGGCTGCACGCGCGTGAACCTCGGTACGGCCGCCCTGGAGACCCCCGAGTGGGTCGCCAAGGTCATCGCCGAGCACGGCGACAAGATCGCGGTGGGCCTGGACGTACGCGGCACCACGCTCCGCGGCCGCGGCTGGACCCGCGACGGCGGCGACCTCTACGAGACGCTGGAGCGTCTCAACAGCGAGGGCTGCGCGCGCTACGTCGTCACCGACATCGCCAAGGACGGCACGCTCCAGGGCCCGAACCTGGAGCTGCTCAGGAACGTGTGCGCGGCCACCGACCGGCCGGTCGTGGCCTCCGGCGGCGTGTCGTCGCTGGACGACCTGCGTGCCATCGCCGAGCTGGTACCCCTCGGTGTCGAGGGCTCCATCGTCGGGAAGGCCCTGTACGCGAAGGCGTTCACCCTGGAAGAGGCCTTGGAGGCTGTGGCGTCATGACGTCCGACGGCGTACGGCGGGTGCAGAGCGGAAGTCCCTGGGAAGAGAGCTTCGGATGCGCACGCGCCGTCGCGGCGGGCGACCGGGTGCTGGTGGGCGGCACCACCGCCTTCAAGGGGCCGGTGCTCTACGGGGAGGGCGATCCCTACGAGCAGGCCAAGGTGGCGTTCACCAGTGCGCTGGAGGCGATCGCCGAGTTCGGCCTCGGGCCCGAGTCGGTGATCAGGACCAGGATGTTCCTCACCCATCAGCGGGACGTCGACGAGGTGGGCCGCGCCCACCACGAGCTGTTCGGCTCGGTACGCCCGGTCGCGACCCTGCTGGTCGTGGAGGGCTTCGTCGACCCGCGCATCCTGGTCGAGGTTGAAGTAGAGGCATTCAGAGGAGCCGTGGATTCATGACCCTGGCGGTCCGAGTCATCCCCTGCCTGGACGTGGACAACGGCCGGGTCGTCAAGGGCGTCAACTTCCAGAACCTGCGCGACGCGGGCGACCCCGTCGAGATGGCGAAGGTGTACGACGCCGAAGGCGCCGACGAGCTGACGTTCCTGGACATCACCGCGTCGTCCGGCAACCGGGAGACCACGTACGACGTCGTGCGCCGCACGGCCGAGCAGGTCTTCATCCCGCTGACCGTGGGCGGCGGTGTGCGCACCGCCGAGGACGTGGACAAGCTGCTGCGCGCGGGCGCGGACAAGGTGGGCGTGAACACCGCCGCCATCGCGCGTCCGGAGCTGATCCGGGAGATCGCCGAGCGGTTCGGGCGGCAGGTGCTGGTGCTGTCGGTGGACGCGCGGCGCACCGCGTCCGGGAGCTTCGAGGTGACGACGCACGGCGGCCGCAAGGGCACCGGCATCGACGCCGTCGAGTGGGCGCACCGGGCGGCCGAGCTGGGCGCCGGGGAGATCCTGCTCAACTCGATGGACGCGGACGGTACGAAGGACGGCTACGACCTCGAGATGATCGAGGCGGTGCGCAAGCACGTGAGCGTGCCGGTGATCGCCTCCGGCGGCGCCGGAAGGCTCGGCGACTTCGCCCCGGCGATCGAGGCGGGCGCCGACGCGGTGCTGGCGGCCTCGGTGTTCCACTTCGGTGACCTGCGCATCGGTGAGGTGAAGCAGGCGCTGCGGGGGGCCGGGCACCCCGTTCGCTGAGTTCGCCGGCCTCGCCGGGATCCCTCAGTTGAGAAAGGAAAGTTGCGCAAAATATGTTGTGCAACTTTTCTTTCGCATCTACGGTGGGGGCATGGCAGACAAGGACGGGAACCGGAGGATCACGGATCTGGGCACGCTCAAGGCGCTGGCCCATCCCCTCCGCTCCAGGCTGTACCGCCACCTCACCGTGGCCCGCGTGGCCACCGCCTCGCAGCTCGCCGAGCAGGTCGACGAGGCGGTGTCGCTGGTCAGCTACCACCTGCGCAAGCTCGCCGAGCACGGTCTGGTCGAGGCGGCCGAACCGCGCAGCGCCGACGGCCGGGAACGCTGGTGGCAGCCCGCCTCGGAAGGTGTGAGCATCCGCGACGAGGACTTCCGGGACGCCCCCGACAAGGCCGCGGCGCACACCGCGGCCAGCCGGCTCTTCGCCGACCAGCGCATGGACATGTACCGGCGCTGGCTGGAGGAGCGGACCGGCTGGGACGAGCAGTGGAACCGCACGGCCGCGTCCACCGAGGCCACGCTCCGGCTCACCGCGGACGAACTCGCCGAGCTGGAACGGGAGATGCTCGCGCTGCTGCGTAGGTACGAGCAGCGGGGCCGGGCCGCCGAGGCCGCCGGTGAGGCCGAGGGCCGCGAGAACGTCGCCGTGCACACGTACGCCTTCCCGTTCCGCGTCTGAGAGGCAAGCCGCCGTGACCGCCACGCTCACAGCCCCGCCCGACGTCACCCCCCGGCCCGCCCACCGCGACGGCAACATCCTGCGCTGGCTCGCCGCCTACACCTCCTCGATGATCGGCGACAGCGTCTACTACATCGCCCTGTCCTGGGCCGCCGTCCAGGCCGGTTCGGCGTCGCAGGCCGGTGTGGTCATGGCCGTCAGCGCCGTGCCGCGAGCGCTGCTGATGCTCGGCGGGGGAGTGCTCGCCGACCGGCTCGGGCCGCGCCGGGTCGTCATCGGCAGCGACGTCGTGCGCTGCGCGGCCGTCCTCGCGGTGGCGGCGCTGCTGTTCCTGACCAGCCCGGGACTGTGGCCGCTGGCTCTGCTCGCGCTGGTGTTCGGCACCGTCGACGCGGTGTTCATGCCGGCCGTGGGCGCCCTCCCCGCGCGCGTGACGTCCCGCGACCAACTCGCGCGCGTGCAGGGCATGCGAGGGCTCGCCATCCGCTTCGCGAGCGTCGTCGGCGCCCCGCTCGGCGGGCTCGGGGTGGCACTCGGTGGCGCGGCGGCGGCGTTCGCGCTCGCCGGGCTGCTCATCGCGGTGTCGGTGCCCCTGCTGATCGCCGTACGGGTGCGGGAGCTGCCCGCCGACGACCAGGCGCCCGCGCGCGGGGACACCGCCTGGCGGGACCTGATGGGCGGGCTCCGCTACATCCGCCGCCACCGCGTGCTCGCCCCGCTGATGCTGGCCATCGCCCTCGGCGACCTCGGCTTCGTCGGTCCGCTCAACGTCGGTCTGACCCTGCTCGCCGACGAGCGCGGCTGGGGCGCCGCCGGGATGGGCTGGGTGCTCGCCGGGTTCGGCGTCGGCGCCGGGGCCGCCTCCCTGCTGCTGACCGTGCGCGGGCGCCTGCCGCACGCCGGGCGGGTGGCGGGGTGCGCGATCATCACCGGGTCGGTCGCGATCGGGGCCCTGGCCTACGCCCCCGGGCTGCTCGCGGCCGTCGGGGTCGCCCTGCTCGTCGGACTGCTCGCCGGGCTCAGCGGCGCCATGTGCGGCGCCCTGCTGCAGACCCAGGCGGACCCCGCCTACCTGGGCCGGGTCACCGCCGTCGCCTCCCTGGTCAGTCTGGGCTTCGCGCCGCTCAGCATGCCGCTGTCCGCCGCCGCCGTCGGCGCCTGGGGCACCGGCCCGGTCTTCGTGGTCAGCGCCGCGGTGTGCGGGCTCGGCGGGGTGATCGCGCTGTGCGTACCCGACCTGCGCCGCGCCGAACTCCCGCGGTAGGCGGCCCCGGATCCGCGCTGGGTTCCCGCGACGGGTGGCCGGATCCGCGTCGGGTTCCCGCGGTGGGCGGCCCCGGATCCGCGCCGGGCTCAGGCGGTGGGCGGCCCGGGATCCGTGGCGGGCTTCCGTGGTGGGCGGTCGGATTCACGCCGGGCTCCCGCGGTGGGCGGCGCCGGATCCGAGTTGGGCTCCCGCGGTGGGTGGCCCGGGATCCGTGGCGAGCTTCTGCGGTGGGCGGCCGGATTCACGCCGGGCTCAGGCGGTGGGGGGCGCCGGATCCGCGTCGGGCTCAGGCGGTGGGCGGCCCGGGATCCGTGGAGAGCTTCTGCGGTAGGCCGCCCCGGGATCCGTGCCCAGCTTCTGCGGTAGGCCGCCCTGGATGCGCACCGAACTCCCGCTGCAGGCCGCCCCGGATCCGTGCTCAGCTTCCGCGGTAGGCGGCCCGGGATCCGTGCCGAGCTACCGCGGTAGGCCGCCCCGGGGCGGGAGTCAGATTCCGAGCTGCTTGCCCTCGTGCAGCTTGGTGATCGCGTCCTTGTCGCCCGCCAGCTCCACGTCGGCGTCGTTCTTGCGGCCGTAGAGGAAGAGCAGCAGCTCCGAGGGCTCGCCGGTCGCCGTCACCACGGGCGTGCCGCGCTGGGCGACGGCCGTCTGGCCGTCCGGGCGGCGCAGGACGAGGCCGGTCGGGGTGCCCCGGCCCATCAGGCGGGCGGTGCGCTCCAGACGGGACCACAGGGCGTCCTGGAAGACCGGGTCCAGCTCGCGGGGCGTCCAGTCGGGACGGGCCCGGCGGACGTCCTCGGTGTGGACGTAGAACTCCACGGTGTTCGACATCTCGTCGACCTGCTTCAGGTTGAACGGCGAGAAGCGCGGCGGGCCGGTCCGGATCAGCTGGATCAGTTCCTCGTACGGCTTGTCCGCGAACTCCGCCATGACCCGTTCCAGGCGGCCGGCGAGCGGCTTGATCAGGATGCCGCCGGCGGCGTCGGGCCGGCGTTCGCGCACCACGACGTGCGCGGCGAGGTCGCGGGTGGTCCAGCCCTCGCACAGGGTCGGGGCCTCGGGGCCCTCGGCCTCCAGGAGGTCGGCCAGCAGAAGTCGTTCACGCTTGGCGAAAGTCGACATGCCGTCAGCCTACGACCGCCGCCGGGCTCCGCCCACCCGTCGCCCGGCACCACCCCGCACCGAGGCGCCCCGCGCCACCCCCTTCCATCCAGTGGACACGGCACCGTCACGGGCAGCGCGGCGCGGCACAATGGCACCCATGACCAGCACGCCCCGTCAGCCCAGCCAACTGGACCCCGAGATCGCCGCGCGCCTCAAGCGCAGCGCCGACGGGCTCCTCCCCGCCATCGCCCAGCAGTACGACACCGGTGAGGTGCTCATGCTCGGCTGGATGGACGACGAGGCCCTGCATCGCACCCTGACCACCGGCCGCTGCACCTACTGGTCGCGCAGCCGCCAGGAGTACTGGGTCAAGGGCGACACCTCCGGCCACTTCCAGTGGGTGAAGTCCGTCGCCCTCGACTGCGACGCCGACACCGTCCTCGTCCAGGTCGACCAGGTCGGCGCCGCCTGCCACACCGGCGCGCGCACCTGCTTCGACACCGACGTCCTGCTCAAGGATTCCGGCGCCCCGGCCGGAGATCAGTAAGGTCACCGGCCATGGACCTCGAGACCTTCCGCAAGCTCGCCACCGACCGCCGCGTCATCCCGGTCACGCGCAAGCTCCTCGCCGACGGCGACACCCCGGTCGCGCTCTACCGCAAGCTCGCCGCCGAGCGCCCCGGGACCTTCCTGCTGGAGTCCGCGGAGAACGGCCGCTCCTGGTCCCGGTACTCCTTCGTGGGCGTGCGGTCGGCGGCGACCCTGACGGCCCGTGACGGCCAGGCGCACTGGCTCGGCGTCCCGCCCGTCGGCGTGCCGACCGACGGCGACCCGCTCGCCGCCCTGCGCGCCACCATCGAGGCCCTGCACACCCCGCACCAGGACGGCATGCCGCCCTTCACCGGCGGCATGGTCGGCTACCTCGGCTACGACATCGTGCGCCGCCTGGAGAAGATCGGCCCCGGCGAGCGCGACGACCTGCGGCTCCCCGAGCTGACCATGCTCCTGACCAGCGATCTCGCGGTGATGGACCACTGGGAGGGCTCGGTCCTGCTGATCGCCAACGCGATCAACCACAACGACCTCGACACCGGTGTGGACGAGGCCTACGCGGACGCGGTCGCCCGCCTCGACGCCATGGAGGCGGACCTGACCCGCGCGGTCGCCCAGCCGCCGGCGGTCCTGCCGCCCTCCGAACTGCCCGAGTACACCGCCTTGTGGGGCGGCGAGGACTTCCAGCGGGCCGTGGAGGACATCAAGGAGCGCATCCGGGCGGGCGAGGCCTTCCAGGTCGTGCCCTCCCAGCGCTTCGAAACCCCCTGCACGGCCAGCGCGTTGGACGTCTACCGGGTGCTCAGGGCGACCAATCCGTCGCCGTACATGTACCTCTTCCGCTTCGACGGCTTCGACGTCGTCGGCTCCTCCCCGGAGGCGCTGGTGAAGGTCGAGGACGGACGGGCCATGGTCCACCCCATCGCCGGTACCCGGTGGCGCGGAGCCACCCCGCAGGAGGACCAGGCACTCGCCGACGACCTGCTCGCCGACCCCAAGGAGCGCGCCGAGCACCTCATGCTGGTCGACCTGGGCCGCAACGACCTGGGGCGGGTCTGCGAGCCGGGCTCGGTCGAGGTCGTCGACTTCATGTCCATCGAGCGCTACTCGCACGTGATGCACATCGTCTCCACGGTCACCGGAAAGGTCGCCGAGGGCCGCACCGCCTTCGACGTCCTCACCGCCTGCTTCCCGGCCGGCACCCTCTCGGGCGCGCCCAAGCCCCGCGCCATGCAGATCATCGACGAACTCGAGCCCTCCCGGCGCGGCCTGTACGGCGGCTGCGTCGGCTACCTCGACTTCGCCGGCGACTCCGACACGGCCATCGCGATCCGCACGGCCCTGCTCCGGGACGGCACCGCCTACGTCCAGGCGGGTGCCGGAATCGTCGCGGACTCCGACCCGGTCGCCGAGGACACCGAGTGCCGCAACAAGGCGGCGGCGGTGCTGCGCGCGGTGCACACGGCGAACCGGCTTGGGCAATAGGGCGCTTCTCATACGAACCCCGGGTGACGGTTCGCCCGGGGTTCAGGCGATAGTGGAGTACGTGACTGCTGTTCCTCACCCCCGTTCCGAAGCCGCAGGGCCCGCCCGGGCCGGCCGCCTCAGCCTCGCCGTAGCCCTGCTGTCCGGCGCGCTCGGCGCGGCCGTGGCGCTGCTCGCCACTCGACAGCGGTGGTCCGAGGGCACCGCCACGGTCGCCGGCGGGGACTTCCCGCTCACCGCGAGGGGCAGCGACGTCACGGGTGTCCCCGCCTCGCTCGCCATAGTCGGCCTCGCCGCCCTGGTCGCCGTCTTCGCCGTCCGCCGCGTGGGCCGGGTGTTCGTCGCCGGGCTGCTCGCGCTGTCGGGCGCCGGGACGATCGCCGCGGCCCTCTTCGGCGCCGGTGACAGCTCCGCGCTGGACGAGAAGGCGGCGGAGGCCACCGGCGACACGGCCGCGACGGTCGCCTCGCTCAGCCACACCGCGTGGCCCTACGTCGCGGTCGCCGGCGGAGTCCTGATGCTGATCGCCGGGCTGCTGGCACTGCGCTACGCGTCCGCGTGGCCGGCGATGTCGAGCCGTTACGAGCGCTCGGGGGCGCCCAGGCCCCGCAAGGCTCCCGTCGTGGACCCCGACCGCCCCGAGGACCTCTGGAAGGCACTGGACCGGGGCGAGGACCCCACCGGCGCCTGAGGGCCCGGCCCGCGAGGGTGACCCGCGGGCACCCGGCGCCCCGGCATGCGGGACAATGGCCTCGAGCGTCCGGCTCAGAGACTTACACACAGCAACGAGGAGCAAGTCATGGCGGGCAGCAGCCACGGTCACACCCCGGCCGCCTGGACCGGTGTCACAATCGCCTTCATCGGTTTCTGCGTCGCGGGCGCCTTCATGGTGCTGGCCAGCCCGGCGGGCTTCTGGGCCGGCATGGGCATCGTGGTCCTCGGTGGCGTCGTCGGCTGGGTCATGAAGATCATGGGCCTCGGCACGCCGAAGGAGGCGGGCAAGCCGCACTTCGAGAAGCGGGAGCCGGCGAGCGTCGAGGGCTGACGCGTACGAAACCAACCGAGGGGCGGCCCAGGAGCCGCCCCTTACGCGTTGTGAGGGCAGAATGCGGGGCGTGAACACCGACAGCCGCAGCGTGACGGGAAGCGTCCTCAGGCGCCTCGCCGTGCCCACCGGGGTCCTCGCGGCCGTCGTCGCGGCCTTCGCCTACGTCGCCGCCGTCGACCCGCACGAGCCCGGCCACTACCCGGCCTGCCCGCTGCTCCGGCTCACCGGCCTGTACTGCCCCGGCTGCGGCGGACTGCGCAGCGCCCACGCCTTCGTCCACGGCGACCTCGCCGCGGCGCTCCAGAACAACGCGGCGGCCGTACTGGGCTATCTGGCCTTCGCCGTGCTGTGGACCGTCTGGGTGGTCCGCGCGGCCCGCGGGCGCCCGCTGCGGCTCGACCTCGGCCCGGTGCACCTGTGGACCCTGGGGACATTGCTGCTGGTCTTCAGCGTTGTCCGGAACCTGCCCTTCGGTGGCTGGCTGCACCCTTGATCAACTGATGAACGTCCAGGTAGTGGGACCGCCGTCAACCGGATGCGAGCCCTACGCCGTCCTCCGGATACCATCGCAGTGACCACCCGTTTTCGTCATCGCATCGGGAAGGGGGCCGCTCGCGTGAGTGTGCTCGACGAGATCATCGACGGAGTCCGTGCCGACCTCGCGGAGCGGCAGGCGCGCGTCAGCCTCGACGAGCTCAAGGAGCGCGCGGCGAAGGCTCCCGCGGCCAAGGACGGCGTCGCCGCGCTCAAGGGCGACGGCGTCAAGGTGATCTGCGAGGTCAAGCGCTCCAGCCCGTCCAAGGGCGCGCTGGCCGCGATCGCCGACCCGGCCGGACTCGCCGCGGACTACGAGGCCGGCGGCGCGGCCGTGATCTCCGTCCTCACCGAGCAGCGCCGCTTCGGCGGCTCGCTCGCCGACCTGGAGGCCGTCCGCGCCCGCGTGGACATCCCGGTCCTGCGCAAGGACTTCATCGTCACCTCGTACCAGCTGTGGGAGGCCCGCGCGTACGGCGCCGACCTCGCGCTGCTGATCGTCGCCGCCCTCGACCAGTCGGCCCTGGAGTCGCTGATCGAGCGCGCGGTGTCCATCGGCCTGACCCCGCTGGTCGAGGTGCACGACGAGGACGAGGTCGAGCGCGCCGTGGACGCGGGCGCCAAGATCATCGGCGTCAACGCCCGCAACCTCAAGACCCTCGAGGTCGACCGCGGCACCTTCGAGCGCGTGGCGCCCGAGATCCCCTCCGGTCTCGTCAAGGTCGCCGAGTCCGGCGTCCGCGGCCCGCACGACCTCATCGCCTACGCCAACGCCGGCGCGGACGCGGTCCTGGTCGGCGAGTCCCTGGTCACCGGCCGCGACCCCAAGTCGGCGGTGGCGGACCTGGTGGCGGCGGGCGAGCACCCCGCACTGCGGCACGGACGCGGCTGATCCTTCGCTAGGCTGACCGACGATGACGCTCCCGACGACCGTGACGAGCACGGACCGCTACGCCCGCCTCGCGCGCGGCTGCCGGCCCCGTGGCTGCCGTGCGCCCGCGCGCAGGGTGCACGGCCGCCGAGTGCGGTACGTCATCGGGGACGAGCCCGGCCAGGTCAATGGCATGCGATGGCACAAGCGCCCCGTGAGGGGCGCGGGGAACTGCGCGCTCGACCACAACGGACCCGCGGCCGACTGACCTCCCCCGCCCCCACGGCGACTGGTGCACCCAACACACACTCACCGTGAGGTATCCGCATGCCCAGCGAGTTCTTCATTCCTGACCCCGAGGGTCAAGTCCCCAGCACCGAGGGCTACTTCGGCGCGTTCGGCGGCAAGTTCATCCCGGAGGCCCTGGTCGCCGCGGTCGACGAGGTCGCCGTGGAGTTCGAAAAGGCCAAGCACGACCCCGAGTTCGCCCGCGAGCTCGACGAACTGCTCGTCAACTACACGGGCCGCCCGTCCGCGCTCACCGAAGTCCCGCGGTTCGCCGAACACGCGGGAGGCGCCCGGGTCTTCCTCAAGCGCGAGGACCTCAACCACACCGGCTCGCACAAGATCAACAACGTGCTCGGCCAGGCCCTGCTCACCAAGCGCATGGGCAAGACCCGCGTCATCGCCGAGACCGGCGCCGGCCAGCACGGCGTCGCGACGGCCACGGCCTGCGCCCTGTTCGGCCTCGACTGCACCATCTACATGGGCGAGATCGACACCCAGCGCCAGGCCCTCAACGTGGCCCGCATGCGCATGCTCGGCGCCGAGGTCATCGCCGTGAAGTCCGGCTCGCGCACCCTCAAGGACGCGATCAACGAGGCCTTCCGCGACTGGGTCGCCAACGTCGACCACACCCACTACCTCTTCGGTACGGTCGCCGGCCCGCACCCCTTCCCGGCCATGGTCCGCGACTTCCACCGCGTCATCGGCGTCGAGGCCCGCCGCCAGATCCTGGAGCGCGCCGGACGCCTCCCGGACGCGGCCGTCGCCTGCGTCGGCGGCGGCTCCAACGCCATCGGCCTGTTCCACGCCTTCATCCCGGACGAGGGCGTACGCCTGGTGGGCTGCGAGCCCGCCGGGCACGGCGTCGAGACCGGCGAGCACGCGGCCACACTGACCGCGGGCGAGCCCGGCATCCTGCACGGGTCGCGGTCGTACGTCCTCCAGGACGACGAGGGCCAGATCACCGAGCCGTACTCGATCTCGGCCGGTCTGGACTACCCCGGCATCGGCCCCGAGCACTCCTACCTCAAGGACAGCGGGCGCGCCGAGTACCGCGCGGTCACCGACGACGCGGCCATGCAGGCGCTGCGCCTGCTGTCCCGCACCGAGGGCATCATCCCGGCCATCGAGTCGGCGCACGCCCTCGCCGGTGCCCTGGAGGTGGGCAAGGAGCTCGGCAAGGACGGGCTGATCATCGTCAACCTGTCCGGGCGCGGCGACAAGGACATGGACACGGCCGCGCGCTACTTCGGCCTGTACGACCAGGGCGCCGACGCCGAGGTCGCGGCCAACGCCGCCGACACCGCCGAGATCGAGGGGGACGCCAAGTGAGCGGGGCCGCAGTGAACAGCGCAAAGGGTCAGCTGCTGGCCGACACCCTCGCCGCCGCCAAGGCGGAGGGCCGCGCGGCGCTCATCGCCTACCTCCCGGCCGGGTTCCCGACCGTGGACGGCGGCATCGAGGCGATCAAGGCCGTCTTCGACGGCGGCGCGGACATCGTCGAGGTCGGTCTGCCGCACAGCGACCCCGTCCTCGACGGTCCCGTCATCCAGACCGCCGACGACATCGCCCTGCGCGGCGGGGTGCGGATCGCCGACGTCATGCGCACGGTGCGCGAGGCCCACGCGGCGACCGGCAAGCCGGTGCTCGTGATGACGTACTGGAACCCGATCGACCGCTACGGCGTCGAGCGGTTCACCGCCGAGCTGGCGGAGGCGGGCGGCGCCGGGTGCATCCTGCCCGACCTGCCCGTGCAGGAGTCGGGGCTGTGGAGGGAGCACGCCGAGAAGCACGGTCTCGCGACGGTGTTCGTGGTGGCGCCGAGCAGCAAGGACGAGCGGCTCGCGCGGATCACCGCGGCGGGCAGCGGCTTCGTCTACGCCGCCTCGCTGATGGGCGTCACCGGGACCCGTGAGTCGGTCGGCGCGCAGGCGCAGGACCTGGTCGAGCGGACCCGGGCCACCGGCACGGAGCTGCCGGTCTGCGTCGGGCTCGGCGTCTCCAACACCGCCCAGGCGCGCGAGGTCGCCGGTTTCGCCGACGGAGTCATCGTCGGCTCGGCCTTCGTGAAGCGGATGCTCGACGCACCGGACCACGCGGCCGGTGTGGAGGCCGTCCGGCAGCTCGCCGGTGAGCTGGCGAAGGGCGTGCGCGGCCAGGCGTAACGGCACATCACGCGCAGGAGCGGTCACTCGAACGGGTGGACCTGGGACCGGGGAGGCGCTGGGCGCCTCCCCGGTTCGTTTCCGGGGTGTGAGCGAGAAGAACCGTGAGGGAAAGCGCACCGCCCGGGAGCGGATGGCGGTCGAGCGAGAGAAGCAGAAGGCGGCGGAGAAGCGACGGCGGGCGCTGATCGTCGGCGCCAGCGTCGTCTGTGTGCTCGGGCTCGCGGCGGTGATCGGCGTGATCGCCGCCAACGCCGGCAAGGACGACAGCGGCGACGAGGCCGGTCCGGTGGTGGCGCCCTCGGGCGCGCAGGGCGAGGACAGCCTGGTGCTCCCGGCGGGCAAGGACGACGCCCCCTCGACCCTCGTCGTCTGGGAGGACTTCCGCTGCCCGGCCTGCAAGTCCTTCGAGGACACCTACCGCTCGACGCTCCATGAGCTGACGGACGCCGGACAGCTCCGAGTGGAGTACCGCCTCGCGACCATCATCGACGGCAATCTGGGCGGCACCGGCTCCCGCAACGCCGCCAACGCCGCGGCCTGCGCCCAGGACGCCGGGAAGTTCGTCGAGTACCACGACGTGCTGTACCAGAACCAGCCCCCCGAGACCGACGACGCCTTCTCCGACAACGCCAAGCTGTTCGAGCTGGCCGCCAAGGTCGACGGCCTGGACACGCCCGCCTTCCGCACCTGTGTGGAGGAGGGCACGCACAACAGCTGGGTCGCCAAGTCCAACGACGCCTTCCGCAGCGGTGGCTTCACCGGCACGCCGACCGTCCTGCTCGACGGCAAGAACATCTACCAGGACCAGTCGATGACGCCCCAGAAGCTGAAGCAGCAGGTTCAGGAGGCGGCGGGCGGATGAGGCGCGGGCGCCCCCCTGTTATGGAGCCGTAGCCGGGCTGCCCGACGCAGCCCCGGCCCGGCAGGGTAGCGTCGACCTTGCCATGGAACTTGCCTACATTCCCAGCCCGTCGCGCGGGGTGATCCACCTCGGTCCCATTCCGCTGCGAGGCTACGCGTTCTGCATCATCATCGGTGTCTTCGTCGCCGTCTGGCTCGGCAACAGGCGCTGGATCGCCCGCGGCGGCCGGGCCGGCACGGTGGCCGACATCGCGGTGTGGGCCGTCCCCTTCGGCCTGGTCGGCGGACGCCTCTACCACGTGATCACGGACTACGAGCTGTACTTCAGCGAGGGCCGTGACTGGGTGGACGCCTTCAAGATCTGGGAGGGCGGCCTCGGCATCTGGGGCGCCATCGCGCTCGGCGCGCTGGGCGCGTGGATCGGCTGCCGCCGCCGGGGCATCCCGATGCCGGCCTACGCCGACGCCGTCGCCCCCGGCATCGCCCTCGCGCAGGCCATCGGCCGCTGGGGCAACTGGTTCAACCAGGAGCTGTACGGCAAGGCCACGGACCTTCCCTGGGCCGTGGAGATCACGTCCTCCTCGGACGGGCGGCTGCCGGGGACGTACCACCCGACGTTCCTGTACGAGTCGCTGTGGTGCGTCGGTGTCGCGCTGCTCGTCATCTGGGCCGACCGGCGGTTCACGCTGGGGCACGGGCGGGCGTTCGCGCTGTACGTCGCCGCCTACTGCGTGGGCCGGTTCTGGATCGAGTACATGCGCGTCGACGAGGCCCACCACATCCTCGGCCTGCGGCTGAACAACTGGACCGCGCTGATCGTGTTCCTGCTGGCGGTGCTGTACATCGTGCTGTCGGCGAAGAAGCGGCCCGGCCGGGAGGCCGTGGTGGAGCCGGGCGCCGCCGGCGGTCCGGCCGTGGCGGAGGCCGACGCCGACTCCGACGAGGCTGAGAAGGCCGCCGCCGAGTCCTCCTCCGACACCGAGTCCTCCGACACCGAGTCCTCCGACACCGCGTCCTCCGACGTGAAGGACGATGCCAACGACGGGGCCGGGTCGGCGAAGAAGGGCTGACGGGCCCGCGTACGACGATGAGGGCGCTCGGAGTTTCCGGGCGCCCTTCGTCGTGGGTCAGCGGTGGGTTTCGGACAGTTCGGCACCGCCGGGACCCTCCGTGGGGGTGCTGGCCGCGGTGGAAAGAAGCAGCCGACGGGCGAGGGCGAGGGTTCGCCGCGCTGCCACGACCACTGCCGCGTCGATGAAGGTGCCGTCCGCCAGCGCCTGGGCACCCCGTTGCGCGGTCGCTGCCTCGAGGATTCTCTCCGCCTGTTCGATCTCCTGGTTCGTCGGCAGGTAGGCCCGTTCGATCACCGGGAGTTGGCGGGGGTGGATGGCGGCCCGGCCGAAGAAGCCCAGGGCGCGGCCGTGCGCGCAGGACGCCGACAGGCCCTCCAGGTCGCGGGTGTCGGGGTGGACCGACTGGGGCGGGGGCGGCAGGCCGGCCGCTCTGGCGGCGACGATCACTCGGGAACGGGGCCAGTCCAGGCCCGCGTCCGCGCGTACCGCGAGCTCGGCGCGGAGGTCCGCCTCGCCGAGCGCGATGCCGTGCAGGGCGGGATGGGCGCGGGCGATGGCGTAGGCGTTCTCGATGCCGAGGGCGGATTCGAGGAGGGCGTACAGGGGCCGGGAGGTCGAGCGCGCCACCCGGCGGATCTGAACGGGGGAGGTGACCTTGGGCAGGCGCAGTGCCGTGACCCCGGGGAGCCCGGACAGCGCCTGGAGGTCCGCCGCCGCCCACGGCTCGTCCGAGGCGTTCACGCGGACGTGGACCGGCACCGGCTGGGCGTCGGAGAGGAAGTCGGCCGTGGCGGCACGGGCGTACTCCTTGCGGTCGGGGGCCACCGCGTCCTCCAGGTCGATCACCACGACGTCCGCCCCGGACCGCAGCGCCCCGGCCATCACGTGAGGTCGGTCGCCGGGGGCGTACAGCCAGGTCAGCGGGGGTGTGGTCATACGGCACCCGCCGCCCGCAGGGCCGCTACGTCCGCCCGCGTGAGGCCGAGTTCGGCGAGGACCTCGTCCGTGTCGGCGCCGTGCGGGCGGCCGGTCCAGCGGATCGCCCCCGGAGTGGCGGAGAGACGGAAGAGCACGTTCTGCATCCGCAGGGGCCCGAGCTCCGGGTCGTCGACCGTGGTGATGGTGTCCAGCGCCTGGTACTGCGGGTCCGCCATCACCCCCGTCACGTCCTGGATCGGGGCCACGGCCGCTTCCGCCTTCTCGAAGGCCGCGATCACCTCGTCGCGGGTGCGCGCGGCGATCCAGGAGCCGACCGCCTCGTCGAGGACGTCGGCGTGGCGGGCCCGGTCGGCGCCGGTGGCGAACCAGGGTTCTTCGATCAGGTCCGGGCGGCCGACCAGGCACATCACCCGCTCGGCCACGGACTGGGCCGACGTCGAGACGGCGACCCAACTGCCGTCCGCAGTGCGGTAGGTGTTGCGCGGGGCGTTGTTCGCGGAGCGGTTTCCGGTGCGCTGCTGGACGTAGCCGAGCTGGTCGTACCAGGTGGGCTGGGGTCCGAGGACCGACAGCATCGGCTCGATGAGGGCCAGGTCGACGACCTGGCCCTCGCCGGTGCGCTCGCGGGCCGCGAGGGCGGTGAGGACGGCGAAGGCCGTGGCGAGGCCCGCGATCGAGTCCGCGAGGCCGAACGGCGGGAGCGTCGGGGGCGCCTCCGGTTCGCCGGTGAGCGCGGCGAAGCCGCTCATCGCCTCGGCGAGGGTGCCGAAGCCGGGGCGATGGGCGTACGGGCCGAACTGGCCGAAGCCGGTGACGCGGGTGAGGACCAGGCGGGGGTTGGCGGCCGACAGCTCCGGCCAGCCGAGGTCCCACTTCTCCAGGGTGCCGGGGCGGAAGTTCTCGATGATGACGTCCGCGCCCGCGGCGAGCCGGAGGAGGGTGGTCCGGCCGCCCGGGGTCGACAGGTTCAGGGTGATCGCGCGCTTGTTGCGGCCGAGGTGCTTCCACCACAGGCCGACGCCGTCCTTGGCCGGGCCGTGGCCGCGGGACGGGTCGGGCCTGTCCGGGTGCTCGATCTTGATGACCTCCGCGCCGAAGTCACCGAGTGCCGTGGCGGCGAGGGGTCCGGCGAACAGGGTGGCGAGGTCGAGGACGCGCAGGCCGTGGAGAGGTGCGTGGCTCATGACGCGTACTGCGCCTCGATCTCGGGGCGGTAGGGCATCGACTCCGTGGCCCCGGGCCGCTGCACCGACAGCGCCGCCGCCGCGCCCGCCCAGGCCAGCGCGTCGGGCATCGGGCGGCCCTCGGTGAGCGCCACCGCGAGCGCGCCGGCGAAGGTGTCCCCCGCGCCGGTGGTGTCCACGGCGGTGACCTGGGGCGCGGGCACGGTGAGCGGTTCGGCGCCGCGTGCCACGTAGAGGCTGCCCGCGGCGCCGAGGGTGACGACCACCTCCGGGACCTCGTCGAGCAGGGCGAGGGCAGCGGAGCGCGGGTCGGTGCGGCCGGTGAGGGTGGCGGCCTCGTGTTCGTTGGGCAGCAACAGGTCGGTGGCGTTGAGGAGTTCGACCGGGAGCGGCTGGGCGGGCGCCGGGGTGAGGATCGTCCGGACGCCATGGGCACGGGCCGCTTCGGCGCCCGCGAGCACGGCGGCGAGGGGGATCTCCAGCTGGAGCAGCAGGGCGTCGGCGGAGGCGATGAGGCCCTCGTCGCCGGGGGCGAGGTGGTCGACGGTGCCGTTGGCGGCGGGGATCACCACGATCGCGTTGCCGCCGTGGTCGTCGACGACGATGTGGGCGGTGCCGGACGGGCCCTCCGTGGTGCGCAGATGGTCGGTCTCGACGCCGGAGTGTTCCAGCGTGGAGCGCAGCCGGGTGCCGAAGGAGTCGTTGCCGACCGCGCCGATCATGGAGACGGTGGCGCCCGCGCGGGCGGCGGCGATGGCCTGGTTGGCGCCCTTGCCGCCGGGGATCGTGCGGAACTCGCGGCCGGTGACCGTCTCGCCGCGCTGGGGGGCCTTCTCGACGAAGGCGACGAGGTCCATGTTGGTGCTGCCGAGTACGGCGATGTCGGTCATGGGCGGGCTGCCTCCCGGTGGGTGAGCTGGGCGAGGGTGTCGAAGCCGGTGCCGTTGAGGTCGCCGACGGAGGTGGACAGGCGGTTCTTGAGCGGGGCCGTCCAGTGGTCGGGGAGGGCTGAGGGGTGGGCGGCGAGCAGTCCGGCGACGCTGCCGGCGGTGGCGCCGTTGGAGTCGGTGTCCCAGCCTCCGGACACGGCACGGGAGACGGAACCGGTGAAGTCGCCGTCGGCGTGGGTGAGGGCGGCGGCGATCAGGGCGGTGTTGGGGACGGCGTGGACCCAGTGCTCTTCGGCGTGGGCGGCGTGGAGTTCGTCCACGACCGTGTCGAAGTCCCGGTGCTCCTCGGCGAGTCGTACGGCGTGCCGGATCGCCCTCGTGAGGCGGGCGGCCGGGGGGATCACGGTGAGGCCGGTGCGCAGGCAGGCGTGGATGTCGTGGGTGCCGGTCGCCGCCTGGGCGATGGCGGCCGCGACGAACATCGCCGCGTAGACGCCGTTGGCGGTGTGGGTGAGGGTGGCGTCCCGGTGGGCCTGTTCGGCCGCGGCCGCCGGGTCGCCGGGGTTGGTCCAGCCGTGCACGTCGGCGCGGATCAGGGCGCCGATCCATTCGCGGAAGGGGTTGCGGTGGTGGGCCGTGCGCGGGGGTTCCAGGCCGCTGAGGAGGTTGCGGTAGGCGATGCGTTCGGCGGTGAACGTGCGGCCGGCGGGGAGTTCGTCGAGCCAGAGCCGCGCCACGTCCGCGGTGGTGAAGCTCCTGCCGTGGCGCTGGAGGAGGAGCAGGTTGAGCAGGGGGTAGTTGAGGTCGTCGTCCTCGGGCATGCCGTCGATGTTCTCGGCGAGGGAGGTGGGCGCCGAGCGGCGGTTCCAGGGGTGGGCGGTGAGGAGGTCCTGGGGGACGCCCTTGGCGGTGAAGTAGGTGCTCAGGGGCCAGTTGCCCGTTGCCTGAGCAAGCCGGCGGATGGCGTCGAGGGGGAGCTTCTCCACGGGTTTGCCCAGCAGACAGCCAACCGCCCTGCCGAGCCAGGCGGCTTCGAGGGCGGCCGGGGCGGGCGGCGCCGCGGGGGTGTCGCGGGGCCAGTCCCGGCACAAGGCCTTGATCTTCCTCAGGTCCGTCGGCTCCTGGTCGGCCAACGTGGTGGGCAGCTCCGCCAGTTCGTCCAGGAGGTCCTCGGCCAGGAGGCGGAGATAGCGGGAGGCCGGGTCCGGGGAGGCGCCGGACCGGGGTGGGGCGTCCAGGCCGCCGGCCGCCTTCCATCTCGCCGCGATCCTCGACGGCTCCCGCCCGTCCTGGGCCGCCTGGCGGAGTTCGTGGCCGATCAGGTCCTCCGGCTGGACCCAGGTCAGTCGGAGCATGCGCGGCCTCCGAGTGCGGCGAAGGCCTGTTCGTGGGCGCGGCGGCGGTGCGCGTCCCGCTCGAAGATCTCGCGGGTCACCCGCGCGAGCGTGCGGGCCGGTTCCCAGAGGTCCACCCGGCTCGCGTCCGCCACCTGCTTCGACCAGTCCTCGGGGACCGTGCGGCCGAGGGCGCCGGACAGCGCGCCGGACATGGTGGCGATGGAGTCGCAGTCCCGGCCGTAGTTCACCGAGCCCAGGACCGTGCGGCGGTAGTCGCCCGAGGACAGCAGCAACATCGCCAGGGCGACGGGGAGTTCCTCGATCGCGTGCAGGCGGGACGGGCGGCGGGCGCCCAGGGAGGGGGCGCGGTAGTCGGGGCCGACCGTGTCGTACGGGGCCACGGCCTCCCGCAGCGGCTTCAGCGCCGACTCGAAGTCGCTGTAGCGGGCGGCCACTTCGCAGACCTTCTCGATCGCCTCGCGGGTGCCGTCCTTGGCCAGGGCGAGGCAGCCGGCGATCACCGAGTCCGGGGTCGCCCCGGGGGCACAGGCCGCCGCCACCGCCGCCGCGAAGACGCCGGCCGCCTCTCTGCCGTACGACGACTGGTGGGCGCCCGCGATGTCGAGGGCCTCGGCGTAGGCGGCGGGCGGGTTGGCCGCGTTGACCAGGCCGACGGGGGCCATGTACATCGCGGCGCCGCAGTTGACGATGTTGCCGGTGCCGGCCTCGCGGGGGTCGACGTGGCCGTAGTGGAGACGCGTCACCAGCCATTTCTCGGCGAGGAAGACGCGGTGCAGGGGGAGGGCCTCGGCCTCCAGTTCGGGGATCCAGCGCGGGGTCGTCATCAGGTCGGGGACCAGGTGGTCGGCGATGGCGTAGGCGTCCAGGTGGTCGCGGACGGTGGCGTAGACCCGGATCAGCGCGTGGGTCATCAGGGTGTCGTCGGTGATGTGGCCGTCGCCCTTGTGGTACGGCGCGATGGGGCGGGCCGTGCGCCAGGCGTCGCCGTTCCAGGGGCCGACGATGCCGTGCACCCGGCCGCCGTGGCGTTCGACGATCTGCTCGGGGGAGTAGCCCTCGACCGGGCCGCCCAGGGCGTCGCCGACGGCGGCTCCGACCAGTGCTCCGGTGATCCGGTCGTCCAGGCTCGCCTCTTCGGTGTTTTCTGCCGGTTTGCTCTTCATGCGGCGAATCATCCTCCTGCCCTGGCCGGTTGTGTGGCTTCGAGGAGCTCGGCGAGTTCCACGAGGTCCGTACCGGTGAGCCGGGGGAGCGTGCAGCCGGAGAGGGTGCGGCAGGCGTCGCGCCAGGAAGCGGGGATCGCGGCGCCGCCGCACAGCGCGCCGGTGAGGGCGCCGACGAGGGCGGGGGCGGAGTCGGCGACGCGGGAGAGACAGGCGGCGGCGGGGAGCGCCTCGGCGATGCGGCCGTGGGCGGCGGTGGTGAGGGCGAGGGCCACGGGGACCGTCTCGGCGGCGGCGATGCCGTAGCTGTAGACGTGGTCGACGATCTGGTGTTCCAGGTGGGGGACGAGGGCGAAGGCGCTGTCGGCGGCGTCGGCGAGGGTAAGGGCGTGGCGGGCGTTGCGGCCGATCTCGGTCTCCGGCGGGAGCTGCTGGAGGGCGGCGGTGACGCACGCGGTGGTGTCGGCGCCGGAGAGGGCCAGGGCGAGGGCCGCCGCCATGGCCCGGGCGCCGTGGACTCCGTCGCCGTCCTGGGTGTAGCGGGCGTCGAACTCGGCGAGTTCCGCTGCCTGTTGGGGGTCGCCGGGGTGGGCCACCGCGAGGACGCAGGCGCGGACGCAGGCGGCGTCGTCGAAGTAGTGGGGGTTGTCGTGGCCGGTGGCGGGCGGGCGCAGGCCGGTGGCGAGGTTGCCGAGTCCCGCGCGGACGGAGATGCGGGCGCGCAGGGGGAGGACGGCGGATTCGACCTCGGGCGCGCGGTCCGCGGCGGCGGCCACCTCACTGGCCACGGCGTTCCAGGTGAGGTCGATGGCCGCGCGGGTACGGCGGTGACGGCTGAGGTCGGCGAGGACGGTGTCGTCGCCTGCGCGCAGGAGGGCCTCCGCGGCGAAGGCGGCCCATTCCGCGTCGTCGGAGGGGCCCAGGCGGAGGGGCTCGGGGGGCTGGTTGAGGGCGATGGGGACGGGGAGGGTGGTGGTCGCGTTCTGTTCGGCGAAGGTGTCCAGTTCGCGGGTGAGGCGGCGGGTCCATTCGGGCATGCGGGCGGCGCGGTGCCGTGCGGCGGGCCAGCCGGCGGCGTCGCCCGCGGCGAGGCCGAGCAGCAGGCCTTCGGTACGGCGGGCGTTTTCCGCCCCCGCCGCCCCTACCCGTCCGTGCTCCAGAGGGGAGACGCCCATAGGGGCGGCTGCCCCTGCGGCCCCGCTCCCAGGGGGCTCCGCCCCCTGGACCCCCGTCGGCCCTGAAGGGGCCTCGTCCTCAAACGCCGGACGGGCTGGGATTGCCGTGGCGGCGTTCTGCAGTGTGGTCGCGTCCTCCGCGAGCGCCGGGCGGGCTGACATCGCGCCCTCGTCCAAGGGACCCGGTGGTCTCATGCGTGGGCCTCCTTCGTCAGGAGGTCGGCCACGTCCAGGATGTGGTGGCCGCGCATGGCCGGGAGGCAGGTTCCCCGTGCCGGGCCGATGGCCGATGCCCAGTCCTTCGGGATCGACGCCATGCCCTCCGTCGCGCCGGCCAGGGCGCCCGCCACCGCTGCCGTGGTGTCCGCGTCCCGGCCCATGTTCACCGCCGTGAGGACCGACCGGACGAAGTCACCGTCCGCCGCCGCGTAGGCGCCGTAGGCCAGGGCGACCGCCTCGGGGGCCAGGTCGGTCCAGGGGTAGCCGCCGACCACCACCGCGGAGCGGACCGCCCGTTCGCCCCGGTGGGCCACCGCCACCGCCCTGCGCAGCGACCTCGCCGTCCAGGAGTCGTCCGGGACCACCGCCAGGGCCGACGCCACCACCGCGATCGTCGGCGCCCCCGCCATCGCCGCCGCCACCCCGGCGGCCACCGCCTGGCCGCCGTAGATGCCCTCGCCTTCGTGGCTCACCGAGCCGTCGATCGCCACCAGCCGGGCCGCCTCCGCCGGGCGGCCCGCCGCGAACACGCCGAAAGGCGCCGCCCGCATCGCCAGGCCGTCGCTCCAGGCGTGGCGATGCTGGGCGGAGATGGGCGCCACCAGGCCCCGCCGCAGGTTCTCCAGCGTGCCGCGCTCGCTGAAGCCCGCGCCCCGGAACGGGCCCTCCTCCCGGTCCGCGATCCACTCGTGCCATGCCGCCTCCACATGCGCCGGCGTGAGCGCCGAGCCGTGGCGGGCCAGCAGCAGGCCCGAGAAGATCGCGTACTCGGTGTCGTCCGTGCCCGAGGGGGTGTCCGCCACGTAGCCCGTGATGCGGCCCCAGCGGGCGCGGATCTCGGACGGCTTCATGTTCTCCGCGGGGGCGCCCAGGGCGTCGCCCACCGCCAGGCCCAGCAGCGCGCCGCGCGCCCGGTCGCGGAGTTCGGCGGCGTCCCCCGGCGCCGGAACCGAGGGGATGCAGGCGATCGATGCCATACGCGGCCTCTCCTCCGGGGGCTCCGCGAAGGGCGCGGAACCCTTTGCGGATGTCTGCCACGGGAGGCCGACGGCAGAGCCTGCCCGGTCTCAGCGTCACCCGGTCGACATCTGTGCAGCTATTCGATCGAATGAGCGCTCGACCGCAAAGCCCCAGGTAAGCCCAGCCTTTCCTTGCTGGCGGGGAGGGAATGTACAGCGTAGATTTGGGGTTGTCGAAGAATGGAACTTGTCCAAACTTAGCCTTTCCTAAGTCGAGGGGGACCCCGCACATGGCCATCATCGAGACCGAGGCTCCACTCCACGAAGCCCACCGCGACAACCACACCCACCGCGATGTCAACGGCGGCTGGCTGCGGCCCGCGGTCTTCGGTGCCATGGACGGGCTCGTGTCCAACCTCGCCCTGATGACAGGTGTCGCAGGCGGTCAGGTCAGTCATCAGACCGTCGTGCTCACCGGGCTGGCCGGACTTGCCGCCGGCGCCTTCTCCATGGCCGCCGGTGAGTACACCTCCGTCGCCTCGCAGCGCGAGCTCGTCGAAGCCGAGCTGGACGTCGAACGCCGGGAGCTGCGCAAGCACCCGAAGGACGAGGAGGCGGAGCTGGCGGCCCTCTACCGGGCCCGGGGGGTCGAGCCCGCTCTGGCCGGTGAGGTCGCCCGGCAGCTCTCCCGGGATCCCGAGCAGGCCCTGGAAATCCACGCCCGTGAGGAACTGGGGATCGACCCGGGCGACCTGCCCTCGCCCACCGTCGCCGCCGTGTCGTCCTTCGGCTCCTTCGCGCTGGGCGCCCTGCTCCCCGTACTGCCGTATCTGCTCGGCGCGACCGCGCTGTGGCCCGCCGTGCTGCTCGCCCTTTTCGGGCTGTTCGCCTGCGGTGCCGTGGTGGCCAAGGTGACCGCGCGGAGCTGGTGGTACAGCGGTTTGCGGCAGCTTGCCCTGGGTGGTGCCGCCGCCGGTGTGACGTACGCCCTGGGCAGTCTGTTCGGAACGGCCGTAGGATAGCGAGGCTGGAACTTATGCGTTGGGCCGCATAAGTAGCCGTTACTCGCTGGTTTCGAATGGTTAACCACCGGGCATGAGCCGTAAGCGCTGTGGGCAATGGTGCCTGCCGCGCACCTGTGCGAGGTGGGCGACGACGCTCCCCTCGCCACCACCGACTGGCACCGATCTGATCGATCTTGTCCTTGTCGGTCCCCATCACTTTCCGGCCGCCGCGCGCGGCCCCGCCGTCACCCCGAGGCGTCCGCATGTTGGAACGGTGTATCCGGTTCCCGAGAATCGCTCCATCATGTAACCTGCACGAAATTTTGATCTCAGCGCCTGTGACAGCGCAGATCACACGCAGAGGGCCAACGTCGTCCCTCGGCACCTGAACATGCCACTGACGACGACGGGAGAGCCGATGCGTACGCCGCGCCAGCCGTCCCAGCATTCCGCGAATGGCCAGAACTGGTCGTTCATGGATGCTCGCCCTGCTGCGCAGGGTATGTACGACCCCCGCAACGAGCACGACGCCTGTGGCGTCGGCTTCGTGGCCACCCTCACCGGCGAGGCGAGCCACGCGCTGGTCGAGCAGGCGCTCACGGTTCTGCGCAACCTGGAGCACCGCGGCGCCACCGGCTCCGAGCCCGACTCGGGTGACGGCGCGGGCATCCTGTCCCAGGTGCCGGACGCCTTCTTCCGCGAGGTCGCCGGTTTCGAGCTGCCCGCGGCGGGCGCGTACGCCGTCGGTACCGCCTTCCTGCCCGAGGAGGGGACGGCCGAGGCCGTCTCACGGATCGAGACGATCGCCGGTGAGGAGGGCCTGACGGTCCTCGGCTGGCGTGAGGTTCCGGTCGCTCCCGAACTGCTCGGCGCCACCGCCCGGTCCACGATGCCCGCCTTCCGGCAGGTCTTCGTCACCGACGGCGCCGCCACGGGTATCGCCCTCGACCGCAAGGCCTTCGTGCTGCGCAAGCGCGCCGAGCGCGAGGTCGGCGTCTACTTCCCGTCGCTGTCCGCCCGCACCATCGTCTACAAGGGCATGCTGACCACCGGCCAGCTCGAGCCCTTCTTCCCGGACCTGTCCGACCGCCGCTTCGCCTCCGCGATCGCGCTCGTGCACTCCCGGTTCTCCACGAACACCTTCCCGTCGTGGCCGCTCGCCCACCCGTACCGCTTCGTCGCGCACAACGGTGAGATCAACACCGTCAAGGGCAACCGCAACTGGATGCGCGCCCGTGAGTCGCAGCTCGTCACCGACCTGTTCGGTGAGCGCGAGCTGGACCGCATCTTCCCGGTCTGCACCCCGGACGCCTCCGACTCCGCGTCCTTCGACGAGGTGCTCGAACTCCTGCACCTGGGCGGCCGTTCGCTGCCGCACTCCGTGCTGATGATGATCCCCGAGGCGTGGGAGAACCACGACTCCATGGACCCGGCCCGGCGTGCCTTCTACCAGTTCCACTCCACGATGATGGAGCCCTGGGACGGCCCGGCCTGTGTCACCTTCACCGACGGCACCCAGGTCGGCGCGGTTCTCGACCGCAACGGCCTGCGCCCCGGCCGCTACTGGGTCACCGACGAGGGCCTGGTCGTCCTCGGCTCCGAGGTCGGTGTCCTCGACATCGACCCCGCCAAGGTCGTCCGCAAGGGCCGCCTGCAGCCCGGCAAGATGTTCCTCGTCGACACCGTCGAGCACCGCATCATCGAGGACGACGAGATCAAGGCCCAGCTCGCCGCGGAGAAGCCGTACGCGGAGTGGCTCGAGGCCGGCGAGATCGAGCTGTCCGACCTGCCCGAGCGCGAGCACATAGTGCACACCCACGCCTCGGTCACCCGCCGTCAGCAGACCTTCGGTTACACCGAGGAAGAGCTGCGGATCATCCTGGCGCCGATGGCCAAGGCCGGTGCCGAGCCGATCGGTTCGATGGGCACCGACTCGCCGATCGCCGCGCTGAGTGAGCGCCCGCGCCTGCTCTTCGACTACTTCACCCAGCTGTTCGCGCAGGTCACCAACCCGCCGCTGGACGCCATCCGGGAGGAGCTGGTCACCTCCCTGCGCTCCTCCCTCGGCCCGGCCGGCAACTTGCTCGACCCGACGGCCGCCTCCTGTCGCTCGGTCACCCTGCCGTTCCCGGTGATCGACAACGACGAGCTGGCCAAGCTCATCCACATCAACGCCGACGGGGACATGCCCGGCTTCAAGGCCGCGACCCTGTCCGGTCTGTTCCGGGTCTCCGGCGGCGGCGACAGCCTCGCCGCGCGCATCGAGGAGATCTGCGCCGAGGCCGACGCGGCCATCGAGAACGGCGCCCGGCTGATCGTCCTGTCGGACCGGCACTCCGACGCCGAGCACGCGCCGATCCCCTCGCTGCTGCTCACCGCGGCCGTCCACCACCACCTCATCCGCACCAAGCAGCGCACCCACGTGGGCCTGCTGGTCGAGGCCGGTGACGTCCGCGAGGTCCACCACGTCGCCCTGCTCATCGGCTTCGGCGCCGCGGCCGTCAACCCGTACCTGGCGATGGAGTCGGTCGAGGACCTGGTCCGCGCCGGCACCTTCCTGCCCGGCATCGAGCCCGAGAAGGCCATCCGCAACCTGATCTACGCCCTGGGCAAGGGTGTTCTGAAGGTCATGTCGAAGATGGGCATCTCCACCGTCGCCTCCTACCGCGGCGCCCAGGTCTTCGAGGCCGTCGGTCTCGACCAGGCCTTCGTGGAGAAGTACTTCAACGGCACCGCCACCAAGATCGGCGGCGTCGGCATCGACGTCATCGCCAAGGAGGTCGCCGCCCGCCACGCCAAGGCCTACCCGGCCTCCGGCATCGCTCCCGCGCACCGCGCGCTGGAGATCGGCGGCGAGTACCAGTGGCGCCGCGAGGGCGAGCCGCACCTGTTCGACCCGGAGACGGTCTTCCGCCTCCAGCACTCCACGCGCACCGGCCGCTACGACATCTTCAAGAAGTACACGGACCGCGTGAACGAGCAGTCCGAGCGCCTGATGACGCTGCGCGGTCTGTTCGGCTTCAAGTCCGACCGGCAGCCGATCTCGATCGACGAGGTCGAGCCGGTCTCCGAGATCGTCAAGCGCTTCTCCACCGGCGCCATGTCGTACGGCTCCATCTCCAAGGAGGCGCACGAGACCCTCGCCATCGCCATGAACCAGCTGGGCGGCAAGTCCAACACCGGTGAGGGCGGCGAGGACCCGGAGCGCCTGTACGACCCGGCGCGCCGGTCCAGCATCAAGCAGGTCGCCTCCGGCCGCTTCGGTGTGACGAGCGAGTACCTGGTCAACGCCGACGACATCCAGATCAAGATGGCCCAGGGCGCCAAGCCCGGCGAGGGCGGCCAGCTGCCCGGCCACAAGGTCTACCCGTGGGTCGCGAAGACGCGTCACTCGACGCCGGGCGTCGGCCTCATCTCGCCGCCGCCGCACCACGACATCTACTCCATCGAGGACCTGGCCCAGCTGATCCACGACCTGAAGAACGCGAACCCGCAGGCGCGGATTCACGTGAAGCTGGTCTCCGAGGTCGGCGTCGGCACGGTCGCCGCGGGTGTCTCCAAGGCGCACGCGGACGTCGTGCTCATCTCCGGTCACGACGGCGGCACGGGTGCCTCCCCGCTGACCTCGCTGAAGCACGCCGGTGGCCCCTGGGAGCTCGGTCTCGCCGAGACCCAGCAGACCCTGCTGCTCAACGGCTTGCGCGACCGCATCGTCGTGCAGACCGACGGCCAGCTGAAGACCGGCCGGGACGTCGTCATCGCCGCGCTGCTCGGCGCCGAGGAGTTCGGTTTCGCGACCGCGCCGCTCGTCGTCTCCGGCTGCGTCATGATGCGCGTCTGCCACCTGGACACCTGCCCGGTCGGCATCGCCACCCAGAACCCGACCCTCAGGGACCGGTTCGCCGGCAAGGCCGAGTACGTCGTGAACTTCTTCCAGTTCATCGCCGAAGAGGTCCGCGAGATCCTCGCCGAGCTGGGCTTCCGCTCCATCGAGGAGGCCGTCGGCCACGCCGAGACGCTGGACGTCACCCGCGCGGTGAACCACTGGAAGGCCCAGGGCCTGGACCTGGCCCCGCTGTTCCACGTGCCGGAGCTGCCCGAGGGCGCCGTCCGCCACCAGCTGATCGAGCAGGACCACGGTCTGGAGAAGGCGCTCGACAACGAGCTGATCAAGCTCGCCGCCGACGCCCTGTCCGCCGACAGCGCGACGGACGCACAGCCGGTCCGCGCACAGGTCGCCATCCGCAACATCAACCGCACGGTCGGCACCATGCTCGGCCACGAGGTGACGAAGAAGTTCGGCGGCGCGGGCCTGCCCGACGACACCGTCGACATCACCTTCACCGGCTCCGCCGGCCAGTCCTTCGGCGCCTTCCTCCCGCGCGGTGTCACGCTCCGCCTGGAGGGCGACGCCAACGACTACGTCGGCAAGGGCCTCTCCGGAGGCCGCGTGGTCGTCCGTCCCGACCGGGGCGCCGACCACCTCGCCGAGTACTCCACGATCGCGGGCAACACCATCGCGTACGGCGCGACCGGCGGCGAGCTGTTCCTGCGCGGCCGGACCGGCGAGCGGTTCTGCGTCCGCAACTCCGGTGCCCTGGTGGTCTCGGAGGGTGTGGGCGACCACGGCTGCGAGTACATGACCGGCGGTCACGCGGTGGTCCTCGGCGAGACGGGCCGCAACTTCGCGGCCGGTATGTCGGGCGGTGTCGCCTACGTGATCGACCTGAACCGGGACAACGTCAACGTCGGCAACGTGGACGCCGTGGAGGCGCTGGACGACGCGGACAAGCAGTGGCTGCACGACGTGGTGCGCCGCCACCAGGAGGAGACGGGCTCGACCGTCGCCGAGAAGCTCCTGGCCGAGTGGGACACCGCCGTGGACCGCTTCAGCAAGATCATCCCCAGCACGTACAAGGCAGTGCTCGCCGCCAAGGACGCCGCCGAGCGAGCCGGTCTCTCCGAGACCGAGATCACCGAGAAGATGATGGAGGCGGCGACCAATGGCTGATCCCAAGGGCTTTCTCAACCACGGCCGCGAGGTCGCCAAGTCCCGTCCGGTCGACGTCCGGCTGAAGGACTGGAACGAGGTCTACGTCCCCGGCTCCCTGCTGCCGATCATCAGCAAGCAGGCCAGCCGCTGCATGGACTGCGGCATCCCGTTCTGTCACAACGGCTGCCCGCTCGGGAACCTGATCCCGGAGTGGAACGACTACGCCTACCGCGAGGACTGGGCGGCCGCCTCGGAGCGGCTGCACGCGACCAACAACTTCCCGGAGTTCACCGGTCGCCTCTGCCCGGCGCCCTGTGAGTCGGCGTGTGTGCTGGGCATCAACCAGCCCGCGGTGACCATCAAGAACGTCGAGGTCTCCATCATCGACAAGGCGTGGGAGACCGGTGACGTCGCCCCGCAGGCGCCCGAGCGCCTCTCGGGCAAGACGGTCGCGGTCATCGGCTCGGGCCCGGCGGGCCTCGCCGCCGCCCAGCAGCTGACCCGCGCCGGTCACACCGTCGCCGTCTACGAGCGCGCGGACCGGATCGGCGGCCTGCTCCGCTACGGCATCCCCGAGTTCAAGATGGAGAAGCGGCACATCAACCGCCGTATCGAGCAGATGCGCGCGGAGGGCACCCGCTTCCGGACCGGCATCGAGATCGGCCGCGACCTCAAGGCGACCGACCTGAAGAAGCGGTACGACGCCGTCGTCATCGCCGCCGGTGCCACCACCGCCCGTGACCTCCCCGTCCCCGGGCGGGAGCTGGCCGGCATCCACCAGGCGATGGAGTACCTGCCGCTGGCCAACAAGGTCCAGGAGGGCGACTACGTCACCGCTCCGATCTCGGCCGAGGGCAAGCACGTCGTCGTCATCGGCGGCGGCGACACCGGCGCCGACTGCGTGGGCACCGCCCACCGCCAGGGCGCGGCCTCGGTGACGCAGCTGGAGATCATGCCCCGCCCGAACGACGAGCGGAACGCGGTCGCCCAGCCGTGGCCGACCTTCCCCATGCTCTACAAGGTCACCTCCGCGCACGAGGAGGGCGGCGAGCGGGTCTACTCCGTCTCGACGACCCACTTCGAGGGCGACGAGGACGGCAACGTGCAGTGGCTGCACCTGACCGAGGTGGAGTTCGTCGACGGCAAGCTGACCCCGAAGCCGGGCACCGAGCGGAAGATCCCCGCCCAGCTGGTCACCCTGGCCATGGGCTTCACCGGCACCGACCGGGAGAACGGCCTGGTGGAGCAGTTCGGCCTGGACCTCGACGAGCGCGGCAACGTCGCCCGCGACGCCGAGTACCAGACCAACGTGCCGGGCGTCTTCGTCGCCGGTGACGCGGGCCGCGGTCAGTCGCTGATCGTGTGGGCCATCGCCGAGGGCCGCTCGGCCGCCCGGGGCGTGGACCGCTTCCTGACCGGGGCCAGCGACCTGCCGGCCCCGATCCGCCCGACCGACCGGGCCCTGATGGTCTGACGGTCCTTTTAGGACCGCTCAAGAGACGTCCCGTACAAAGGCGTACGGAACACAGATGGCGCCTGCCCTTTGTCCCCGACCGGACGACGGGGCAGGCGCCGTCACTTTTCCTGGGCCCTCAGCCCCTCGAACCGCACCGACGCGTCCTCGGTGTACGCCCCCACCCTCCCTTCCCGGTAAGGGCGTTCGGCGTCGGTGAACTTCACCAGGGTCTCCCCGCCCACCGTGACGGTGACCGAGGCCCCGCGCTGTTCCACCAGCACCTCCGACCAGTCACCCACCTCGAACTTCTCGTGCCCGGTGGCCAGGAACCGCTGCCCGCCGGGGTAGGCCGGATCGCGCTTGCCGAGCTCCCAGCCGTTGGGCTTCAGGGTGACGTAGTAGAAGTGCTCCGGGTCGGTGTACGCCCACACCAGCCACGGCACCTCCCAGGGATTGGGGTCGGGTTCGCGCAGTTGCTCCACCGTGCGCATACGGGCCTCGAAGCGGACGTCGGTGTACGACGCCGTACTCACCACGAGTCCCGCATGGGTGGTCCCCGGGTCTTCCGCGGGCATCGGCGACAGCGTCAGCGAGTCGTCGTCGCCCGAGTTGGTGCCGTGGCCGTTGAAGACCGACAGCCACCGGCCGTGCGTGGAACCGTCGGCCCAGGGCGTCCGCGGTGGTGACGGTTCGTCGGAGGCGCACTGCGTCAGGGTGATCACGAGCACTCCCGCGAGCGTCACCGCCAGGAGGACGCCACGCAGGAGTGAGCGAGTCATGCCGTCGAGTATGGCCCTCGCGATCCTCAGACCGTGGCGTCGACGGGGACATCCGCGGCGAAGTCCTCGGCCAGCTGCGCCAGCACCCGGTCCGCCGCCCGCCCGTCGCCGAACGGATTGCCCGCGCCCGCCATCCGCCGGTACAGCACCGGATCGTCGAGCAGTTCCCCGGCGGCCCCCTCGATGATCTCCGGATCCGTGCCGATCAGCCGGGCCGCGCCCGCCTCCACCGCCTCCGGGCGCTCGGTGGTGGTCCGCAGCACCAGGGCCGGCTTGCCGAGGCTCGGGGCCTCCTCCTGGATGCCGCCGGAGTCGGTCAGCACCAGATCGCACTCGGCGAGCGTGGCCGCGAAGTCGAGATAGTCCAGCGGCTCGACCAGCGAGATGCCGTCGTGTCCGTCGAGTTCGGGCAGCAGCACCTCCCGCACGGCAGGGCTCAGATGCAGCGGCAGCACGATCTCCACGTCCCCCCGCCCGGCCAGCCGGCGCAGCGCCCGGCCCATCCCGCGCATCCGCTCGCCCTGGTTCTCCCGCCGGTGCAGGGTGACCAGGATCCGCTTGGCCGGGGTGCGGAAGGCGGAGCTGCCGGTGCCCTCGGCCAGCACCCACAGCAGGTTGTCGATGACGGTGTTGCCGGTGACGAACACCTGCTCCTTCGGCACGCCCTCGTCGGTCAGATGCCGGGCCGCGCGGGAGGTCGGGGCGAAGTGCCAGCGGGCGATACGGCCGATCAGGCTGCGGTTGAGCTCCTCCGGGAAGGGGTTGTCGATGACACCGGTGCGCAGTCCGGCCTCGACATGAGCGACCGGGATCTTCTCGTAGAAGGCGGCGAGCGCCCCGGCCAGCGCGGTCGTGGTGTCCCCCTGCACCAGGACCAGGTCGGGGCGCTTCAGACGCATCACGTCACCGAGTTCGGCGACCAGGCGGGCGGTCAGGTCGGACAGCTGCTGGCGGCTGCGCATCACGTCGAGCGCGATCCGGCTGGTGACGCCGAGCAGGCCGAGCATCTGGTGGAGCATCTCGCGGTGCTGGCCGGTGGTGACGACGAGCGGTTCGAACCGGGTGCCGGCGGCCATCGAACGGGCCACCGGCGCCAGTTTGATCGCTTCGGGCCGGGTGCCGAGCACCAGCATGGCGCGTACGGGCACGACGGATGGAGGTGTGGACATGGCGAGCCCCCCTTGGGCGCGCGCGGTCGCAGGGCCGCGCGTAAGGGTGAGAGAGACGAGAGACGGCGGAGGTCGAAGACGTGTCAGGTGCGCGCGGTCTTCAGCCAGGTCCGCTTGCCGGTGAGCATCCGCCAGAAGCCCCACCAGCCGGCGGCGAACCAGATGTAGCCGTAGAAGACGAAGACATGGGCGAGCAGCACCGAGCGCACCAGGCCGAGGTCCCGCTCCCGCCTGGCGTACACGAAGCCGTAGGCGTACGCGGCCGTGAACGACAGCAGATAGGGACCGATCAGCCACATGGGCGAGACCAGCGGCTGGCCCTCCTGGATCGAGGCCACGGTGGTGGCGCCCAGGGCGACGAGGAAGGACAGCGGAAGCAGCGAGGTGAGCAGGATCAGCACCGGGCTGGACAGGTGGTAGAGCAGGTCCAGCGCCGGACGGGTCGGGACGTCGCGCAGGATGAGCGGGACCAGCCCGGCCGACTGCAGATGTCCCTGGAACCAGCGCGAGCGCTGCCGGATCAGCCGGCGCAGGCTGAGCACGGCCTGCTGGGAGACCGAGGCGGTGGTGCAGTGCTGGTTGGTCCAGCCCTTGGCGATCAGCCGTACGCCGAGGTCGAGATCCTCGGTGAGGCTGTCGCTCCAGGGGCCGTCCCCGCCCAGGGTGTCGAGCGCGGACAGCCGCATGAACTGTCCGTTGCCGCCCATGCCCACGCTGCCGATGAAGCGGCGGGCGCTCTGGAAGACATCGCCGTAGACGACGAACTCCATGTCCTGCATGCGGGCGAGCAGCCCCTGGCCACGGTTGTACATCCGGACGCAGACCTGAACCGCGCCCGTACGCGGGTCGTCGAAGCAGGGGTCCACCGACTGCACGACATGGGGGTCGAGACGGCCGTCGGCGTCCACCACGCACAGCACGATGTCCCCGGGGTCACGGCCGGCGAGCAGCCCCGACTCCCTGAGGTGGCGCACTCCGTCGTTGAGCGCGGCGCCTTTGCCCCGGCGCGCGTTCGGGAGCCTGCGCCGGTGCAGCCGGACCCGGTCGGGGTCGGCGGCCAGCGCGATCTCGGCGGTGCGGTCGTCGGAGCCGTCGTCGATGACCAGCGCCATGAAATTCCCGGCGGGCAGCGAGGTGATACGCGCCAGGCTTTCGGAAAGAACTCGCTCCTCGTTCAGACAGGCGAGCAGGAATACATAGAACCGTTCTCTCCGCTCGGTTCGGGACCGGCGAATTCTGCGCCGAGAGAGCAGGAAAAGACTCGTGTTGTAGCAGCCGGCCAGCACGATCAGGGTCACGCTGGCCCACAGCAGCAACTCAATGATCATGGCCACCCCCGGCGCTGACCTGCGCTTTTCTGGTCTGTCTACGCAGGTGCGTCCGGGCTATGAGTATCAGAAGGGCGGCCAGGCAGTAGAGCAGGAATCCGGCTCCCGCCGTGGCCTGCAGAGCTTTGGCCAATGGCAGTCCGGGTATCGCTTCCGGCGCGGCCATGGCCCCTGCCAGAGGCAACAGTGCCCCCAGCGCGGGTCGTCCGTACATTGTCCCCCCACATTTCACAGCGCGTCCCCAACGCGCGATGGTGAACGTAGCAGACCGCCGGGGCGCATCAGAAGGGCGTTCAGGAAAAACAGGTGCGCCATTGACACCCTTCTTGATCGCCGAGAACAATCGGTGACTTCCTGCTGGAAAAACTCTTTGCCAAAAGCTTGGCAAAGTGGGGGGATTGATCGTGAGACCACTCAACGGGCCTCGGAGAAGGGGATTTCCGAGGCTTTCCCTGCTGCTGTTACTCGTAGCCGCGCTGTTCAGCGGCACCTTCCTGGCCGCCGGCGCCCAGGCGGCCGGCGGACCGGACCGCCACCACGGCGCGTCGCACGGCACCCGGTCCGGACTCAACCGGGTCGACCTCAAGGCCTGGGCGAAGGCCCAGCTCAAGGCCGACAGAGCGCGCCACGACCGGGCGCGCGCCAAGACCACCGCGGCCGTCGCCCCGGCCCTCGAGACCACTACCGGGACCACCTCCGCACTGGCCGCGGCGGTCAGCCGTCAGGCGGAGCTGATCTCCCCGGCCGACATCGGCCCCGCCGCCGAACCGACCACCCTCGTCCTGTACGACACGGCGGGCCCCTACGGGCACCTCGGCGAGCTGTACGCCATGGCCACGGCCAACCTGGCGGGCCACTTCGGCAGCGTGACGGCGAGGCCGGTCTCGCAGTACACCGCGGGCCTGGTGGAGTCGTACACGGCGACGATCTACATCGGCTCGACCTACTACTGCTGCGACGTCCCGGACGCGATCCCGGCCGCCTTCTACCAGGACGCGCTGACCACCACCAAGCCCGTGACCTGGATGGGCGCCAACATCTGGAACATGGCCAACTCGGTGGGCGTCACCCAGTTCGCGCAGAAATACGGCTGGGACCCCACGACGTCGTACTACGACGACGGCGGCTCCGTGGGGACCGTCACGCAGGTGACGTACAAGGGGCAGACGCTCACCCGGAAGATCCCGGCCGGGCAGGACGGCGGGGTGCTGCGCCCCAACGTTCTGACCGGCACCGGCTATCCGCAGGTCACCCGGCTCGCCGAGGGCCTGGACAGCTCCAACGGGCACACCTTCGGCTGGGCGATCCGCTCGTCCAACCTCACCTACGTCGGTGAGATCCCCTTCGCCTACGTCTCCGAGAGCGACCGGGTCATCGTCTTCGAGGACCTCCTCTTCGACGCCCTCGCCCCCGCCACCACCGAACGGCACCGGGCGGTCGTCCGGCTGGAGGACATCAGCCCGAACTCCGAACCCTCCGAACTGCGGGCCATCGCGGACTACTTGTACGCGCAGCGGATCCCGTACGGGATCAACGTCATCCCCGTCTACACGGACCCGAACGGCACGTACAACAACGGTGTCCCGGAGACGGTCGAGCTGACCGACCGGCCCCAGCTGGTCAACACGCTGAAGTACATGCTGGACCGGGGCGCGGTGCTGATGAACCACGGCTACACCCACCAGTACGGCAACACCGCCAACCCCTACAACGGCGTCAGCGGCGACGACTTCGAGTTCTACCGGGCCCATGTGGACTCCGCGAACAGCGTGGTCTACGACGGCCCGATCCCCGGGGACTCCGCCGCCTGGGCGCAGGGCCGGGTCGACAGCGCGCTCGCCGAGTTCGCGGCGGCCGGCCTGCCGAGGCCGACGCTGTGGACCACTCCGCACTACGCGGGTTCGGCGACCGACTACCAGGTATTCAGCTCGAATTACTCTGCCCGTCTCGAACGGTCGCTTTATTTCGCCGGAACCCTCAGCGGGGTCGCGTCGGATCCGAACCGATTCATCGGGCAGTTCTTCCCGTACGTGGTGCGTGATGTGTACGGGACGAAGGTGATTCCCGAAAACATCGGGAATTACGAGCCGGAGGAATACAACAACCATCCGCCACGCCTGCCGGCCGATCTCATCGCCTCGGCCAAGGCCAACCTGGCGGTACGGGACGGCTTCGCCAGCTTCTTCTACCACCCGTACTTCCCGGTCCAGCCGCTGCGGGAGACCGTGGAGGGCATCAAGGCCCTGGGCTACACCTTCGTCAGCCCCGCGAGCCTGTGAGGCGCCAGTGAGGGGGAGGACCGTCGCCGTCGTGGCGGCGGTCCTCCTCGCCGTGGGCGGATGTCAGCCGGAGCGCGAGGAGGCGCCCGTGATCCGGGGCATCACCCTGCCCTCCTGGTACCGCACCGACTACGCGAGCCCCGCCGCGGACCGCTACCTCCGGGACATCAGGGCCACCGGGGCGCGCTGGGTCACCTTCACCCCCACCTGGTACCAGCACCGCCGGGGCGACGCGGTGATCCGGCGCACCGACGAGACGGCGAGCGACGCGAGCCTGCGCGGGATCGTGCGACGCGCCCACGCCCACGGCCTGCAGGTCATGATCAAGCCCCATGTCGACCTGCCCGGGGACGGCGACCGCGCCGAGATCCGCCCCCGCGACCGCGCCGCCTGGTTCACCTCCTACCGCCGCTTCATCACCCACTACGCCGACCTCGCCGCCGCCACGGGGACCGAGCAGTTCGCGGTCGGCACCGAACTCGCGGGCGTCTCCGCCGACCGGGCCGCCTGGACCGACGTGATCGCCGCCGTCCGCGACCGTTACGACGGCACCCTCACCTACGCCGCCAACTACGACGAGTACCGGCGCATCGGCTTCTGGCGCGAGCTCGACCTGATCGGCGTCGACGCCTACTGGCCGCTGGCGGACCGGCCCACCCGCTCCGTCGAGCGGCTGCGCGCGTCCTGGCGGCCGATCGGGGACCGGCTCGCCGCCTACTCCCGCGAGCAGGGCCGCCGCATCCTGTTCACCGAGGCCGGGTACGTCAGCCAGCGCGGGACGACGACCGCCCCGTACGACTGGACGGTCAGCGGCCGCCCCGACACCGACGAACAGGCCGCCGCCTACCGGGCGCTCCTGGACACCTTCACCGGCCGCCGCTGGTGGGCCGGCGTCTGCTGGTGGATGTGGGACGACTGGCCGGACAGCGGACAGACGCCGAGGAAACTGTCGTACACCCCGCACGGGAAACCGGCCGAGAAGGTGCTCAGAGAGCGGTGGGCCTAGGGGACGTGATACGGCTCCCCGTACATCCGCCAGCTGAGCGGCGTGGCCAGCGACAGGTTGCCGTCGTACAGCCACTGGCGCTGGGCGGTGTCGATGCGGCTGGTGTCCGCGGTCGACTTCTTCCGCTTCATGGCCTGCTCGCGGATGTCGAGGAAGATGTCGAGGTAGGCCTTCTCCGACCCGCCCAGCGACGGCAGCTTCGCCTCGTGCAGGGCGCGCTCGCGCAGCCCGTAGAAGCCGTTCGGGCTCGGGTCCGGGCCGTGCAGGACCATCGCGTCGTAGTAGACGAACTGCCCCAGCGTGCCCAGGCCGTCGAGCTTGGCGAGCCGGACCGCGGGGTTGAAGTACACGTCGTCCCGCTCCTGGTCCTGCGCCTGGCGGAAGGCCGGTTTCTTCGCCTCCGCCTTCCAGGCCGCGGGGAAGCCGGGGTCCAGGCCCTCGTGCGAGTCCGTGCCGTCCACCTCGCGCAGGGCGGGCAGGTAGCGGGCGAGGCCGTTGTCCGGGTGGGCCTTCGTGTACCGCTCGACCAGGGCGAGCAGATCGTGCGTGCCGGTGCAGAAGCCGATGACGCCGGCCGTGTAGCCGCAGCCGTCGCCGTTGTCCTCGACGCTGCCGTAGCCCAGACGCCAGTTCAGGCTGGAGAACTCGGCCGTGGCCGTGATCTTCAGGGCCAGTTCCTTCTTGGCGGGGTCGGCGAGGCCCGGCGGGAGGCTCGCGATCGTCTTCTCGTCCGCGGCGCGTTCCGTCTCGGCCCGCTCCTTGGCCTCCTCGCGGGCGAGCTGCGCCGCCGAGATCGGCGGTTTCGCCGGGCTCTGCGCGGAGTCGGACGGCATCAGGAAGTAGGCCGCCGCCGTGATCGCGACGGGCACGGCCGCGAACGCCAGGATTCCGGTACGTCTCACTTCAGCCCTCCGACCCTCACCACGGCCACCAGCACGAGCAGCGCCAGCACCGCCGCACAGGACACCGCCTGGACCACCGCCCGGCGCGGCCCCTGGGGCACGTAGGCGTACGCCAGTGCCACCAGCCCGCCGGTCAGCAGGCCGCCGAGGTGGCCCTGCCAGGATGTCAGTCCCGCGGAGAGCAGCAGCCACAGCAGCAGGAAGGCCATGAAACGGTTGACGGACGCCATGTCGGCGCCGATCCGCCGGGCCATGACGTAGTAGGCGGCGCCCAGCCCGAAGATCGCGCCGGACGCGCCCAGCGTGGACTGCCCCGGGTCGTCCAGCAGCAGCACGAGGACCGATCCGCCGAGCGCGGACAGCAGGTACAGGGCGAGGAAGCGGGTGCGCCCGAGCATGGGCTCCACCGCCCGGCCGAGCGTCCACAGCGAGAACATGTTCACCACGACGTGCAGCAGCCCGAACGTGCCGTCGGTCGGCGGCTGATGCAGAAACGCGCTGGTGATCAGGCGCTCCCACTCCCCGGCGACCAGACCCTCCGGCTCCAGGACCGCAGGGTACGGCGCGTGGTAGACGTAGGCGACGCCGTCCGGGTCCACCAGCCTGGCCCCGATCAACGAGAACCGCTCCACGATCTCCGGGCGCACCACCTCGGCCAGGTACGCCAGCAGGTTCAGCGCGATCAGGGCGTACGTCACCAGCGGCGTGCGCGAGATCCGGCCGCCGACGACCGTGCGCGCCTCGCGCACCGACCTCGCGCCCTCCCGCACGCACTCGGGGCACTGGAAGCCGACGGCCGCGTCCCGCATGCAGTCCGGGCAGATGTGCCGCTCGCAGCGGGTGCAGCGGATATGTGACTCCACCGCCGGATGGCGGTAGCAGGTCGTGACGGCGGACTCGGGTTCCACGCCGGCTCCTCGGAAGGCATCGGGGACTGTTCTGAGCCGGTGGGGACGGCGGCGAACAAAATAACCAACAGCGGTGGATGCCGGGAGAGGAGGGTCGCCCGTGCCGTAACCTCGGCAGGCGATCGGTCGAGTCGAGGGGGGTCCGCATGGCGGCCATCAGTCTCAGCAAGGTGGAGGAGACCGCGCCCGCGCTGGTCAGCCTGTACAAGAGCGCCGGGGTGTCGCTCACCAAGCACGGGCTCGACGGGCTGCGCGCCGCGGTGTACCTGGTCGTCGACTACTCCGGCTCCATGAAGCCCTACTACAAGGACGGCAGTGTCCAGGCGCTCGCCGACCGGGTGCTCGGTCTCTCCGCCCACCTTGACGACGACGGCCGGGTGCCGGTCGTCTTCTTCTCCACGGACGTCGACGCCGAGACCGACATCGCCCTCGCGGAGCACCAGGGGCGGATCGAGCGGATCGTGGCGGGTCTCGGGCACATGGGCAAGACCAGCTACCACCTCGCCATGGACGCCGTCATCGACCACTACCTCGACAGCGGCTCCCGCGAACCCGCCCTGGTGGTCTTCCAGACCGACGGCGGCCCGATCAACAAGCTCGCCGCGGAACGGTATCTGTGCAAGGCGGCGCGGCTGCCGCTGTTCTGGCAGTTCATCGGCTTCGGGGACCCGTCGAGCAAGCAGTTCGACTATCTGCGCAAGCTCGACGAGCTGTCCGTCCCGGCCAAGCGGGTAGTCGACAACGCCGGTTTCTTCCACGCGGGCCAGGACCCGCGCAAGGTCTCCGACAGCGAGCTGTACGACCGTCTGGTCGGCGAGTTCCCGAAGTGGCTGGTGGCGGCGCGGGCGCAGGGGATCGTCCCGGCCCGGGCCTGAACCGGCGCCCGCCCCGTTGGCTCAGGCGTACGACCGTGCCACCCTGAGAGTGATCCGAGGGGGAGGGCGACGGCGTATGGGCGGCGCGCGAACGGACGGACGGACGGCCCGCGGGGAAGCGGCCGGCAAGGGCGAGAAGCTCGCCGACTGGGCCGACGGACGGCTCGGCATCTACACGCTCGGCAAGGGAATGCGCAAGGTGTTCCCCGACCACTGGTCCTTCATGCTCGGCGAGGTCTGTCTCTACAGCTTCATCGTGCTGATTCTCACCGGCGTCTACCTGACGCTCTTCTTCGACCCCAGCACCACCGAGGTCGTCTACAACGGCACCTATGAGCCGCTCAACGGCGTGCTGATGACCCGGGCCTACGAGTCCACGCTCGACATCAGCTTCGACGTACGCGGCGGCCTGCTGATCCGGCAGATGCACCACTGGGCGGCTCTGGTCTTCATCACCGGCATGCTCGTGCACATGATGCGGGTGTTCTTCACCGGCGGCTACCGCAAGCCCCGCGAGGTCAACTGGGTGTTCGGCTGGCTGCTGTTGATGCTCGGCATCATCACCGGGCTCACCGGCTACTCCCTGCCCGACGACCTGCTCTCCGGCACCGGTCTGCGGTTCGCGCAGGGCGCGATCCTGTCCGTTCCGATCGTCGGGACGTACCTGGCGTTCTTCCTGTTCGGCGGGGAGTTCCCCGGGGAGGACTTCATCGCGCGGCTGTATCCGATCCACATCCTGCTGCTGCCGGGGATCATGCTCGCCCTGGTGGTCGGCCATGTGATCCTGGTCTGGTACCACAAGCACACGCAGTTCCCGGGTCCCGGCCGCACCGAGAAGGCGGTCACCGGCATGCCGCTGCTGCCGGTGTACATGGCCAAGGCCGGCGGCTTCTTCTTCCTCGTCTTCGGCACCCTCGCGATCATGGGCGGGCTCGCCCAGATCAACCCCGTATGGGCCTTCGGGCCCTACCGCCCTGACCATGTCACCACCGGTGCCCAGCCCGACTGGTACCTGGGGTTCTCCGAGGGCCTGATCCGGGTGATGCCGGGATGGGAGATCACCGCCTGGGGCCACACCCTGGTGCCGGGCGTGTTCATCCCCTTCTCGCTCTTCCCGCTGATCCTGCTCGCCCTCGGGGTGTATCCGTTCATCGAGGCGTGGATCACCGGCGACAAGCGGGATCACCACATCCTCGACCGGCCGCGCAACGTGCCCGTCCGCACCGGCCTCGGCGTGGCCTGGCTGACCCTGTACGTGGTGCTGCTGATCGGCGGCGGCAACGACATCGTGGCCACGCATCTGCATCTGTCCATCAACGCCATCACCTGGTTCGTCCGGGTGTCGGTCTTCGTCGCGCCCGTCGTCGCGTTCCTCGTCACCAAGCGGATCTGTCTCGGCCTCCAGCGCCGGGACCGCGACAAGGTGCTGCACGGCCGGGAGACCGGCACCGTCAAACGGCTCCCGCACGGCGAGTACGTCGAGATCCACGAGCCCCTGTCCCAGGCCCAGTTGCACACCCTGACCCAGCACGAGCAGCATCCGCCGTACGAGATCGGGCGGCTGGTCGACGCCAACGGCGTACGTCGGCCGGTGCGGGTGTCGCAGCGGGTGCGGGCGCGGCTGGCGCGGGCGATGTTCGGGCCCGGGACACGGATCCCGAAGCCGACGGCGGAGGAGTACCGGGAGATCACCAGCGGCGACCACCACCACTGAGCACGACGCTCCGGCACTCCTCCGGGGTGCCCCAGGCGGTGCGCAGTGCGCGGGACTTGGTCAGCCACAGGGACAGATCGCACTCCGCCGTGTAGCCGATCGCGCCGTGCAGCTGGAGCGCGGTGCGCGCGGTGGTGTACGCCGCCTCGCAGGCCGCGAGCTTGGCGGCGGCGAGGTCGGCGGGGGCGAGGGTGAGGGCCGCGCCGAGGACCAGGGGGCGGGCGAACTCCAGGGCGATCCTGGCGTCGGCCAGCCGGTGCTTGACGGCCTGGAACGAGCCTATGGGGGCGCCGAACTGGGTGCGCCGCTTGACGTGGGTCACGGTCTTGTCGAGCAGGGTGAGCCCGGTGCCGAGGGCCTGGGCGGCGGTGGTGAGACGGGCGAGGGCGAGGGCCTGCTCGGCGGGCGGGTCCTTCGCGAGGAGTTCGCCCTTCTCCAGGGGGGTGAGGCGACGGGCGGGGTCGAGGGACGCGTGGACGGGCCCGTGCGCGGGGGAGCGGAACAGGCCTTCGGGGGTAAGGGCGAGGCGGAGGTCGGCCGCGTCGCCGTCGAGGGCGTACGGGCCGCCGTACGCCACGGTGGCCATGGTCCCGTCGGCGAGGGTGCTCCCGCGCTCGGCGAGCAGGACGGCCGCCGTGACCGTTTCGACCAGCGGGCCCGGAACCGCGTACCGGCCCAACTCGACGAACGCGAGCGCGAGTTCGACCGGCCTCGGCCCGACCCCGCCGTACTTCTCCGGTACGGCGAGTCCGAACACCCCGGCCCCGGCGATCCGGCCCCACAACGCGCGTCCGCTCGTGTGCTCCCCGCGGCTCCAGTCCCGTACGACGGCCGGGGTGTCCGCCGCGCCCAGCATCGCGTCCAGGGAGGCGACGAAGGCGCGCTGCTCGGTGTCGGGCAGGAAGCGCATCACCGGCGTCCCTTCGGCAGGCCCAGCAGGCGTTCGGCGATGATGTCCCGCTGTATCTCGTTCGTGCCGGCGTAGATCGGGCCCGCCAGGGCGAAGACGTAGCGCTCGGTCCAGTCCGGGTCCGGGTCCTCGCCGAGAAGGTCCAGCGCGGTCTCGTGCAGCGCGATGTCGTACTCGGACCAGAAGACCTTGTTCAGGCTGGACTCGGGGCCGATGCGCTCGCCGTCGAGGAAGCGGGAGGCGGCGGCGCAGGTGAAGAGCTGGTAGGCGCGGGCGCCGATCAGGGCGTCGGCGACGCGCTCGCGCGCCGAGGCCGGGCTCCCCTTCTCCCGCCACAACGTCAGCAGCCGGTCCGCCGAGGCCAGGAAGCGGCCGGGCGAGCGCAGCATCAGCCCTCGCTCGTTGCCCGCCGTCGACATCGCGATCCGCCAGCCCTGCCCGGGCTCGCCGATCACGTCCTCGTCCGGCACGAAGACCTCGTCCAGGAACAGCTCGGCGAAGGCGGGCTTCCCGTCGAGCCGGCGGATCGGGCGGACCGTCACACCGGGGGCACGCAGGTCGAACATCAGGTAGGTCAGCCCCCGGTGGGGCTCGGCCGCGTCCGGGTCGCTGCGGAACAGGCCGAAGGCCCGGTCCGCGAAGGCGGCCCGCGAGGACCACGTCTTCTGCCCGCACAGCAGCCAGCCGCCCTCCGTCCGCGTCGCCCTCGACCGCAGGGAGGCCAGGTCCGAGCCCGCCTCCGGCTCCGACCAGGCCTGCGCCCACACCACCTCGCCCGAGGCCATGGACGGCAGCACCCGGGCCCGCTGCTCCGCCGTACCGAAGTCGAAGAGCGTCGGCGCGAGGAGGTGGATGCCGTTCTGGCTCACCCGGCCCGGCGCCCCCGCCGCGTAGTACTCCTCCTCGAACAGCAGCCACTGGACCAGGCCGGCCGCGCGACCGCCGTACTCCGTGGGCCAGTTGACGGCCGACCAGCGGTCCGCGGCCAGTTCGGCCTCCCAGGCGCGGTGGGCCGCGAAGCCCTCCTCGGTCTCCAGGGAGGGCAGCGGCTCCGGCGGCACGTGCGCGCGCAGCCACGCACGGGCCTCGGCGCGCAGGGCCGTCTCCTCCGCGGTGAACGTGAGATCCATCGGCCGCCACTCCTTCCCTAACAAGTGTTTGGTAGGTTAGCGTGCCCCTATGACAGGCGTCGAGAGCCCGGCGTACGTCCCCGGGCACGGGCTGCTGAAAGGCCGTACCGCCGTCATCACGGCGGCCGCGGGCGCGGGCATCGGCGGGGCCACCGCGCGCCGGTTCCTGGAGGAGGGCGCGCGGGTGCTGATCAGCGACGCGCACCCGCGGCGGCTGAAGGAGCACGAGGCCGCACTGGGGCGGGAGTTCCCGGGGGCCGTGGCGGCCGCCGTGTGCGACGTCACCGACGAGTCTCAGGTGACGGCCCTGTTCGACGCGGCGGTGGCGGAGCACGGGCGGCTGGACGTCGTGGTCAACAACGCCGGGCTCGGCGGGACTTCGGCGCTGGTCGAGATGACCGACGACCAGTGGTCGCGGGTGCTCGACGTGACCCTCAACGGCACCTTCCGGTGCACCCGGGCCGCCCTGCGCGGGATGCGCGGCACCGGCGGGGTGATCGTCAACAACGCCTCCGTCCTCGGCTGGCGCGCCCAGGCCGGGCAGGCGCACTACGCCGCCGCCAAGGCGGGCGTGATGGCGCTGACCCGGTGCGCGGCGATCGAGGCCGCCGAGTACGGCGTGCGCGTCAACGCCGTGGCGCCCAGCCTCGCCATGCATCCCCACCTCGCCAAGGTGACCTCGCCCGAACTGCTGGCGGAGCTCACCGCGCGGGAGGCCTTCGGGCGGTACGCCGAGCCCTGGGAGGTGGCCAACGTGATCGTGTTCCTGGCCTCGGGCTACTCGTCGTACCTGACCGGCGAGATCGTCTCCGTCAGCGGCCAGCACCCCTAGGACGACAATGGAGCCGTGCCGACCAAGAAGAAGCCCCAGGTGACCGCCGCGCCCGCCCGGCGCCGCGAACTCCTCGACACCGCCGCCGAGGTCTTCGCCGAGCAGGGCTACAACGCCACCACCGTACGCAAGATCGCGGACCACGCGGGCATGCTCGCGGGCAGCCTCTACTACCACTTCGACTCCAAGGAGTCGATGCTGGAAGAGATCCTGCGCACCTTCCTCGACGAGCTGTGGGACGGCTACGACACCGTCCTGGGCGCCGAGCTGGGACCGCGGGAGACCCTCGAAGCACTGGTCACCGAGTCCTTCCGGGAGATCGACCGGCACCGCGCCGCCGTGGCGATCTACCAGAAGGAGAGCAGACAGCTGGTGGCGCAGGAGCGGTTCGCGTTCCTCGCCGAGTCCCAGCGCAGGTTCGAGAAGGCGTGGCTGTCCACGCTGGAGCGCGGGGTGGCGGCCGAGGTGTTCCGCGCCGACCTCGACGTCCGGCTCACCTACCGGTTCGTGCGGGACACGGTGTGGGTCGCCGCGTCCTGGTACCGGCCCGGCGGACACCACAGCCCGGAGGAGATCGCCCGGCAGTACCTGTCGATGGTGCTGGACGGGATCGCCGTACGTATGTAACTCACTGGGGAGTTGCCATGGCCGAGGCCTACATCGTCGAAGCGGTACGGACGCCCGTGGGGCGGCGCGGGGGAGGGCTGGGCGGGGTTCACCCGGCCGATCTGGGCGCGCATGTGCTGAGGGAGCTGATGGCCCGCGCCGGCGTGGACCCCACCGCCGTCGAGGACGTCGTGTTCGGCTGCCTGGACGCCGTCGGACCGCAGGCCGGGGACATCGCCCGGACCTGCTGGCTGGCGGCCGGGCTGCCCGAGGAGGTGCCCGGGGTGACCGTCGACCGGCAGTGCGGCTCCTCGCAGCAGGCCGTGCACTTCGCGGCCCAGGGCGTGCTCTCCGGCACCCAGGACCTGGTCGTGGCGGGCGGGGTGCAGAACATGTCGATGATCCCGATCGCCTACGCCACCCGGCAGGCCGCCCAGCCGCTCGGACTCACCCAGGGCCCCTTCGCGGGCAGCGAGGGCTGGCGGCAGCGGTACGGCGGCAAGCCGGTGAACCAGTTCGTCGGCGCCGAGATGATCGCCGCGAAGTGGGGCATCAGCAGGCGGGACCAGGAGGAGTTCGCGCTGCGCTCGCACGAGCGGGCGGTGCGGGCGATCGACGAGGGGCGCTTCGACCGGGAGGTCGTGGCCTACGGCGCGGTCGTGGCCGACGAGGGTCCGCGCCGGGACACCTCGCTGGAGAAGATGGCCGCGCTGAAGCCGGTCGTGGACGGCGGCACGATCAGCGCCGCCTGCTCCTCACAGGTCTCCGACGGCGCGGCGGCCATGCTGCTCGCCTCCGAGCGGGCGGTGCGCGAGCACGGGCTGACGCCCCGCGCGCGGGTGCACCATCTCTCGGTGCGCGGCGAGGACCCGATCCGGATGCTCACCGCGCCCATACCGGCCACCGCGCACGCCCTGAAGAAGACCGGCATGACCATCGACGCGATCGACCTCGTCGAGATCAACGAGGCCTTCGCGCCGGTCGTCCTGGCCTGGCTGAAGGAGACCGGCGCGGACCCCGACAAGGTCAACGTCAACGGCGGCGCCATCGCCCTCGGTCACCCCCTGGGCGCCACCGGCGTCCGCCTGATGACGACCCTCCTGCACGAACTGGAGCGCACCGGCGGCCGGTTCGGACTGCAGACGATGTGCGAGGGCGGGGGTCAGGCCAACGTGACGATCATCGAGAGGGTGTGATGGTCGCGACGGTGTGGCCGCCCCACTCGGCGGACGGAGTCCGGCGCAGGCTTCCGAAGCCTGTGAGGCCCCTGGGGCCGAGCAGTGCGAGGGGGCCGTCGGGGATGGCGCCGATGTGCGAGGGCGGGGGTCAGGCCAACGTGACGATCATCGAGAGGCTCTCAGTGGCTGGATGAGAGGTACTCAAGGGCCCAACGAAAGCCCTCAGTGGCCGAGTGAGAAACCGAGCACCACGCCCGCCGCCACCTGCACCATCCCCGGCGCGAGATCACCGGCCGAGGTCCCGCCCCCGCCGCCGTGCCCGCGGTACTGGCGGAACTCGTACGACTCGGCGTCCACGTCCTGGATGTGGATCACGGCACCGAGATGCACGCCCGCCGCGTCCGCGTAGACCTCGGCCTTGCGGCGGGCGGCGGCCACCGCCCGGCGGCGCGCCTCGTCCCGCAGGGCGGGCTTGTCGTGGACGTCGAACTCGACGCCGTCGATGCTGCGCGCGCCGGCCTCCACCACGTCCACCAGCAACTGCTGGAGGTTGTCCAGCGTCTCGGTCTCGATGACGTACTGGGCCTGGCAGAGGTACCCCAGGAACTTCCGCGTGCCGTTGGCATGGCCGTACTCCGAGCTGAGCCGCAGCCGGGAACCCGACACCGAGGCGTCCGGTATCCCGTGCGCGCGCAGCACCTCGCGCAGCCGGGTCACGGCCGCGCCCGCCTCGTGAAACGCCTGCTCGGGTTCCGGCTCCAGCTCCTCCACGCCCAGCTTCACCCGGACCAGTTGCGGCTCCGCCCGCACACTGCCCGCGCCAAAGACACTGATACCCCACGGGTCGTTGATCGTCTGCGTCATGCGCGCATTGAAGCACCGCCCGCCGGCAGCGCGCCCAGGGTTCGCGCGGCCTCGGCCATGATCCGCTCGACGAGTTCGGCGCAGGACGGCAGATCGTCGATGACCCCGGCGACCTGTCCGGACGCCATCACGCCGAGGTCCGTACGGCCGTCGACCATCGTCGCCCTCAGCAGCATCGGGGTGTTGGCGGCGAGCAGGACCTGGCTCCAGGTCAGATCTCTGCCGTGCCTCAGCGCCCGTCCGTCCTGGATCATCCGGCGCCAGCTCAGCCCCGACAGGCGCCGGAAGCCCGCGGCCCGCCGTACCGCCCGGAGCAGTGCCGTCGCACGGCCGGAGCGTTCGAGCGCGTCGACCAGTTCCGTGCGGAGCATGCGGTGCGGCAGGCCGTCGACGGCCGTGGTGACGGTGACGTCCTGGACCGCCGCCGCCAGATACCGCGCCTTCACGGCGTCCGGGACCGTCGAGTCCGAGGTCATCAGGAAGCGGGTGCCCATGGCGACGCCCGCCGCCCCGTAGGCCAGCGCCGCGACCAGGCCCCGCCCGTCGAAGAACCCGCCCGCGGCGACGACGGGGATCCCTACGGCGTCCACCACCTGCGGCAGCAGCACGGTCGTCGCCACCTCTCCGGTGTGCCCGCCGCCCTCCCCGCCCTGCACGATCACCGCGTCCGCGCCCCAGCCCGCCACCTTCTCGGCATGGCGCCGGGCACCCACGGTCGGGATCACCACCACGCCCGCCTCCTTGAGCCCGGCGATCAGCTCGGGGGAGGGGGCCAGGGCGAAGGAGGCGACCCGTACGCCCTCCTCGACGATCACCCGCACGCGATCGCCGGCGTCCGTGGCGTCCGCGCGGAGATTGACGCCGAAAGGCGCGTCCGTACGGGACTTGACCTCGCGCACCGCCTCGCGCAGCCGGTCGACGGTCATGGTGGCGGAGGCCAGGATGCCGAGCGCGCCCGCGTTCGCCGTCGCGGAGACCAGCCGGGGGCCCGCCACCCAGCCCATGCCGGTCTGCACGATCGGATGCCGGACGCCGACGAGGCGGGTCAGCGCGGTCTCCATCAGCGGTCGACCTCCCGCGCGCGGGCGTTCTCCGGGTCGATCACCTCGCGGATCAGACGCAGTTCGGCGGGGTCGGGATCGCGGGTGTACGGCACCTCGCCGGAGACCGTCAGCGCGAAGCCGGTCGCCTCCCGGACCTCCTCGACACTCACCCCCGGGTGCAGCGAGGCCAGGCGCATCGAGCGGTCGGGGGTGGCGAAGTCGAAGACGCCGAGGTCGGAGACGACGCGCGGGATGTGGTGGTGACGGGCGCCCGCGGCACGGTCGTAGCCGACCCCGCACACCATGTCGACGCGCTCGACGAAGACCCGCCGGGAGTGCCGGGGGATCCAGTAACTGGTCGGGTTGTTGAGGGTGTTGACCGGCGCCCCGCGCACCCCGAGCAACTGCCGCATCGGTCTCGCCCAGTCCCCGACGCACGCGATGTTCTGGTTGCCGAAACGGTCGATCTGGCTCGCGCCCATCATGACGTGACGCTTGCCGCCGGTGACGAGGGTGAGGTGACGGCGGTACGGCAGCCAGCCCTCGACCGTGCCGTCCGCGGTGACGAGCATCGCCTCGCCGTCGGTGAGCAGCAGGTCGGGGGAGAAGGTGAGCCGGGCCAGCCGGGCACCGACGGAGGGGATCAGGCCCATGGGGCTGGCGAGGATCTCCCCGGCGCCGCGCCAGGCCTCGGCGCAGGCGATCACGCAGTACTCGGCGCGGGTGGCGGTCACGACGCCCCCTCCCGGAGGTACCGCGCGGCGAAATCCGGCCAGGGTGTGGTGGCGTACTCCTTCTGTCCGGCCTCGTCCCGGCCGTAGTCGGGCGCGCAGGACGTGAAGCGGGCGCCGCCGGGGACCTCGGCCACACCGGTGACGTTGTGCCGTTGGATCAGCAGCGTCTGAGGCGCCCCCTCCTTCGCCAGCTCGGCCGTGTCGACGATCCGTTCACAGGAGACGTAGGCCGCGTCCGCCGCCTCGCAGAACAGGTCGTCGAAGTAGGGATCGGGGCCCAGGTACTGCCCGTTGCCGAGGCGGTCGGCGCGGTTGACGTGGACCAGGGCCGCGTCGAGGCGGAGGGCCGGCACGGCGACGAAGGTCTCGCCGTCGTCGTACGGCGAAGTGACCGTCCGCAGGCCCGGGTTGACCCGCATGACGTCCGAACCGAGGGCCGTGCGCACCGGCAGGAACGGCAGCCGGTTCGCGGCAGCGCGCAGGCCCCACAGGAACATCGCCTCGTCGAGTTCCGTCAGTTCGAGGCCGCCGCGCTCGCGGGCCGCGCGGTAGTGCGGTTCGAGGGGGATCGAGTCGAGGGTGACGAAGGGGGCGACCAAGCGGCGGATCCGGCCGGCGGCGGCGAGCATGCCGACGTCGGGGCCGCCGCAGGAGACGACCGTGAGATCGGTGATCCCGGCCCGGAGCACCGCCTTCACCAGGGCCATCGGCTTGCGGCGGGAGCCCCAGCCGCCGATGCCGAGGGTCATGCCGTCGCCGAGCCGGGAGACGACCTCGTCGGGGGTCATGGTCTTGTCGGCCATCTCAGTCACCGTCCTCGCCGCGGGCCCCGAAGGTGTCCCGCACCCGGGCGCCCACCCCGCTGACGCTCGCCTCGTAGGTGAAGCCCTGCTCGTAGCGGTAGGCGCGATGGACGTCGACGGGGTCGATCCCGTTGATGGCCGCCTTCGCCAGGCGCAGCAACTCGCCGTCCTTGGCCGCGATGTCCTTCGCCAACTCAAGTGCGGCCTGCCGGAGTTGTTCACGGGGCACGACCCGCCACACCGAGCCGTGCCGGTGCAGCTCGGCGGCGGTCGCGGTGCGTGAGGTGAAGTACAGGGTCCGCATCAGGTGCTGGGGGACCAGCCGGGCGAGGTGGGTGGCGGCGCCCAGGGCTCCCCGGTCCAGCTCGGGCAGCCCGAAAGTGGCGTCCTCGCTGGCCACGATCGCGTCGGCGTTCCCGACGAGCCCGATGCCGCCGCCGAGGCAGAACCCCTGCACGGCCGCGACGACGGGCACCTCGCAGTCGTACACGGCCGAAAAGGCGGCGAAGCAGCCCCGGTTGGCACCGAGGAGCGCGCCCTGGCCGTGGCTCTGGATCTCCTTGATGTCCACGCCCGCGTTGAATCCCCGGCCCGCGGCGGCCAGCACCACACACCGTGTCCCCGGGTCGCGGCCGGCCGCGCGGATCGCGTCGGCGAGCGCGTACCAGCCGTTCACCGGCAGGGCGTTGACGGGCGGATGGTCGACCGTGACGAGACGGATCCCCTTTTCCGGGGACGAGGTGGAGACACTCATGGGCGCATCAGCTACCTTCCACCTAACGTTTGTTAGGTGGAAGGTAGCAGCGGATGGAGCTGAACGGGAAGCTCGCCGTCGTCACCGGCGGCACGCGCGGCGTCGGCGCCGGCATCGCCCGCGCCCTCGTCGAAGCGGGGGCGGAGGTGGTGGTGTGCGCGCGCAGGGCGCCGGAAGTGCCGCTGAAGGGGACCGAGTTCAGGACGCTGGACGTCAGGGACGCCGTTTCGGTCGGCCGCTTCTTCACTGAACTCCCCCGGCTGGACGTGCTCGTGAACAACGCGGGCGGCACCCCGTACCGGCTGCTGGCCGAGGCGGAGGCCGAGCGGCACGCGCGCGTGCTGGAACTGAACCTCACCGCGCCGCTGACGGTCTCGCTCGCCGCGTACCCGCCGCTGCGGCGGGCCCGAGGGAGCGTGGTGATGATCGGCAGCGTCAGCGGCGGCCGGCCCTCGCCGGGCGCGGCCGCGTACGGGGCGGCGAAGGCGGGCCTGGAGAGCCTCGCGCGCTCGATGGCGGTGGAGTGGGCGCCGGAGGTCCGCGTCAACACGGTGGTGGTCGGGATGGTCCGCACGGAGCTGGCGCATCTGCACTACGGCGACGAGGAGGGCGTGGCCGCGGTGTCCCGCACGGTCCCCCTCGGGCGGCTGGCCGAACCGGCGGACGTGGGCGCGGCGGCGGTGTTCCTCGCCTCGGACGCGGCCGCCTACGTCACGGGGGCGAGCCTCGCCCTGCACGGCGGCGGGGAGCGGCCTGCCTTCCTGGACGCGGCGCGGCGGGAACCGGCGGCGGATGGAGGGCTCGGCAGGTGACGGAGGGCTCGGCATGTGATGCGGGATGCGGCAAGGGAAGCGCGGGCTCGGCAACTTGCCGGGCTCGGCGACTGGCGGGGCTCGGCATGTGATGCGGGATGCGGCAAGGGAAGCGCGGGCTCGGCAACTTGCCGGGCTCGGCAGCCGGCGGGGGCTCGGCGTGTGATGTGGCGCTCGGCAACGTGCCGGATTCGGCCATGGGCGCGGGCTCGGCAACTGATGCGGGGAATCGGCAACTGCTCACCGAAGGAGCTGAGATGACCGGAATCTGCGACGGGCGGGTCGTCGTCGTCACCGGCGCCGGCCGGGGCCTCGGCCGTGCCCACGCGCTCGCCTTCGCGGCGGAGGGCGCGAGGGTGGTCGTGAACGACCTGGGCGTCGGCCTGGACGGCTCCGGCACCCCGGGCGCCGAAGGCCCGGCGGCTCGGGTGGCCGCGGAGATCCGGGACGCGGGGGGCAAGGCGGTGGCCCACGGCGGCGACATCGCGACCTCGGGGGGAGCGGCCTCGCTGATCCGTACGGCTGTGGAGACGTACGGGCGCCTGGACGCGCTGGTCAACAACGCCGGGTTCCTGCGGGACCGGATGCTGGTGAACCTGGACGAGGAGGAGTGGGACGCGGTGATCCGTGTCCACCTCAAGGGCCACTTCCTGCCCCTCAAGCACGCGGCGGCGCACTGGCGCGCGGAGGCGAAGGCGGGCCGCGTCCCGACCGCGAGGGTCGTCAACACCAGCAGCGGGGCGGGCCTGTTGGGTGCGGTGGGGCAGGGCAACTACAGCGCGGCGAAGGCGGGGGTGGTGGCCCTGACCCTGGTGGCGGCGGCGGAACTCTCCCGCTACGGCGTCCAGGTCAACGCCATAGCCCCGGCGGCGCGGACGCGGATGACGGAACGAACGTTCGCCGACACGATGGCGGCCCCCGAAACCGGCTTCGACGCGATGGCCCCGGAGAACGTGTCCCCGCTGGTGGTGTGGCTCGGCTCGCCCGAGAGCGCCGGCGTGACCGGCCGCGTCTTCGAGGCGGAGGCCGGCCGCATCACGGTGATGGACGGCTGGCGCAGGGGACCGAGCGCCGACAAGGGGGCACGCTGGGGCGTGGGTGAGGCGGGGGAGGCGGTACGGAAGCTGCTGGGGGAGGCGGAGCAGCCGCTGCCGGTGTACGGGGGGTAGGGCAGTGCGGCCAGGGCGCGGGGGGTAGGGCAGTGCGGCCAGGGGCGCGGGGAACTGCGCGACCGGCCACGACGAACCCGCGGGCGACTCACCGGCCCGCTCGCGCGGCGATCACGTGTCGCATTCGAGAACCGTCCGGCACAACCCGCACCGCGCCCGCACCCTGCCCCGCACCGGCACCCGAATCCGCTGATGGCACGTCGGGCAGGGGAACGACACCCGCAAACCCCCGCCATCCGGGCTGAACGTGTACGGCGCTCCCGGCGCCGGCCCGCCGCCGTGCCGCCGATCCCGCGCGTACCGCCGCCGACCCGCCCACCCCGCCGCCGTCAGCGGCGGCTGCTGCTCGTCGCGCCGCGCCTCCGCCAGCCCCTTGCCGTACGCGGTGTACGCCTGCGGACTGGTGAACCACACCGAGGGGTCCTCCCCGAACACCAGCGCCCGCTTGGCCAGCACGTACCCGAACTCCTCCGGCGTCAGATACCCCAGCTTCTGCGACGACGCCCCGTCCTCCCGGTACGCGTCCAGCAGCAGCCACCCGGCACCCAGATACGTCGTCGCCGTGTCGGTCAGGATCTCGTTGTCCCGCGTGCCCGGGAACGACAGGTCCAGCCGGTGCAGATACACATGCATGATCTCGTGCGCCAGGGCCGCCCCGATGTCCCGCCGATGCGTCCGGAACCGGTCGTTCAGTTCGACGAAGTACTCGGGCCCCGCGGTGAGTTCGACGTTCGCCGCATGGGTCATCTCACGGAAACTCACGATGATCCGCGCGTCCGGCAGCCGGTAGTGCCGCACCAGTTCCCGCGCCACCCGCTGGGTCCCCAGATACAGGTCGTCGGTGTCGCAGAAGGCCACGTCGGCAGGGGCCACACTGCTCGCGAAGGTCTGCACGGTGTCGTAGGACAGCCGCTTGTACAGCGCGGTGATCGCCGCCCGCACCGTCTCCAGGTGTGAGTAGCCGTGCTCGACCGGTCCGCCGTTCGCCACGTCCGAACCCCCAAGACGCCTGAACCCGAATCCACTCTACGGGGATGTGAGGGATATTTCGCCGCTCGGGTTCCATCGCCGGTACGTGAGATCCGTCCTTGTCATGCCCCCTCCCTGATCTTCATACTGCGGGCCGCCCAACCCCTCACGAAAGGACTTGCGTTGACCCTTAACGCGCCCAAGAGAATCGGCGGCCTGTCCCTGGCCAAGAAGGCCGCGGCAGCCGGTGCCGTCGCCCTCGCCGTGGCGTCCCTCCAGCCGGTGAGCGCGGCCCAGGCCGCCGACACGCGCGTCGTAGGTGGAACGCCCGCGGCGCAGAACGAGTTCCCCTTCATGGTCCATCTCTCGATGGGCTGCGGCGGGGCGCTCTACAAGAAGGACATCGTCCTGACCGCCGCCCACTGCATGGACGGCTCCGGCAACAACACCAGCATCACCGTCACCGCGGGTGTCAACGACCTCAACTCCTCCGCGGCGATCAAGGTCAAGTCGAAGAAGGTCAAGGTGGCGCCGGGCTACGACGGCACCGGCAAGGACTGGGCGCTGATCAAGCTCGCCAAGCCGATCGACAAGCCCACGCTGAAGATCGCCACCACCGACCGCTACAACCGCGGCATGTTCACGATCGCGGGCTGGGGCGACACGCGGGAGGGTGCCGGCACCGGCACCACCAAGCTGCGCAAGGCCACCGTGCCGTACGTCGCGGACCGTGTCTGCAAGCGCCACTACGGCAACCGTCTGGTGGCCAAGGAGGAGATCTGCGCCGGCTGGACGCGCGGCGCGATCGACACCTGCCAGGGTGACTCCGGTGGCCCGATGTTCCGCAAGGACGACGCCGGCAAGTGGATCCAGGTCGGCATCGTCAGCTGGGGTGACGGCTGCGCCCGCGCGGGTGTGCCCGGCGTCTACACCCAGGTGAACACGTTCGCCGCCGACATAGCCCGGGCCGCGTCCGCCCTCTAGGCGAGCGGCCGGGAACAGGTGAGCCGCGGGCTGTCTCGGAGGAGGCCCGCGGCTCACTCATACGCCCCGCGGCAGGTGCCGCGCGCTCGCACGCCTCCCGCGCGTGGGCCGCGCGCTCGCACGCCTCCCGCGGCAGGGG
>NZ_JBSFOK010000024.1:0-106198 GCF_053587635.1 Streptomyces sp. NPDC003635
CCAGGGTCGGGTGTGAGCCTCGGGCGGGCGCGAGCCCGGAGCGGGCGCGAGCCCGGAGCGGGCGCGAGCCCGGAGCGGGCGCGAGCCCGGAGCGGGCGCGAGCCCGGGTCAGGTTTCGTCGTGGGGGGCCTCGTCCTCTCGGAGCTCGGTCACCCGCTCCAGCAGGATCGCCTCCCACGCCACTTCCAGCTGGTGTCGGAGCTGGGGCAGGGGGCCTCGGTCCGGGCCGGTGAGGGCCTCGGCGAGGCGGACGACGGTGTCGCAGCGAGCCAGCCACAGGCCGCGCAGGCAGGGCCGGGCCCCGTAGCCGGCCAGGGTGGCGGCGCGGACGGCGGCCGGGGAGCCGACGGCACGGGCGAGCCCCGCGATGTCCTCCGCGGGGTCGCCCACGACCGTGTCGGTCCAGCCGAGGACGGCGCGCACCCGACCGTCGGCGCTGACCACGAGGTGCTCGCCGGTCAGCCCGTGGTGGACGAGGACGGCGCTGCCGGGCTGGGCGGCGAGCTGTACGGCGGCCGGCGGAGTGAGCTGGTGCAGCCGGGTCGGGTCGAACTCGTCGGTCGCCGCGAGGCGCGCGGCGGCGCGTTCGGCGGCCCGGCGCAGCCCCTCCAGGGAGCGCGGTCCGGTCCTCGGCACACCGAGCGACTCGGCCTGCCGTACGGGGACCTCGCGCAGCCCGGTCAGCAGCCCCGCCAGGTCGGCCTCGCCGAGCGCGGACACGTCGTGCACCTCGGCCGAGCCGCCGGGCAGCTTGGTGTCCAGGGTGTAGGTCAGGCCCGGCGCCCACTCGCCGTAGGCGACGCTCGTCGGTACGGCGACCGGGACGTGCGGGCGGACGAGGTCGCGCAGCCGCAGCTCACGGCGCTGGCGGGCGGCGGCCTCGCGGTCGGGCGCGAGGCGCAGCACATGGCGGGTGCCGACCCACCAGGTGGCGGCCGAGCCGCCCTCGGCGACGGGCCGGACCTCGGGTCCTGCGGTGTCGTCCGCGCCCTCCTTGAGCAGGGAGCGGACCAGTCGGCGGACGGTGTCCGCGGTGGGTGTCGGTGCCTGGGTCATGGGTCGCGCCGTTTGTCGCTGGAGGGTGTGCCGGGGCTGCTGAGGGCCGTTCAGTCCACTATGACGAGCTCGCGGGTCGTGTCGTTGAGGCGCCGTCCGCCGTCCCCGGTGACCGTGACGATGTCCTCGATACGGACCCCGAAGCGTCCGGGCAGGTAGATGCCGGGCTCCACGGAGAAGCACATCCCGGGCACGAGGGGCTGTTCCTCCCCTTCGATCATGTACGGCGGTTCGTGCGTGGTGACGCCGATGCCGTGGCCGGTGCGGTGGATGAAGTACTCGCCGTAGCCGGCGTCCGTGATCACCGCGCGGGCGGCCCGGTCGACCTCCTGGCAGGCGACGCCGGGCCGTACGGCACGGAAGCCCGCCTCCTGGGCCTCGCGCACGACGGCGTGGACCCGGTGCTCCTCGTCGGTGGGCTCGCCGACGTGGACGGTGCGTGAGGTGTCCGAGCCGTACCCGCCCAGGAGGCCGCCGAAGTCGAGGACGACCATGTCGCCGCGCTCGATGACCCGGTCGCCCGCCTCGTGGTGCGGGTTGGCGCCGTTCGGTCCCGAGGCGACGATCGTGAAGTCGACCGTGGTGTGTCCGTGCTCGCGCAGCAGCCGGGCCAGGTCGGCGGCGACGTCGGACTCCGCCCGCCCGGCGAAGGGAACCTTCCGGATCTCCTCGTACGTCGCGTCCGCGGCGGCGCCGGCGGCTGCCAACCGCTCCAATTCCGCCGTGTCCTTGACGGCGCGGAGCATCGGCAGGGCCTCGGTCAGGGAGGCGTAGGAGGAGCCCGGCAGGGTGCGCGTCAGGCCGAGCAGGTGCATGGCCCAGGCGTTGTCGCTGATGCCGAACCGGCCGCCGGAGTCGAGCAGGGCCGCGGTGGCGGCGTAGGGGTCCTTGCCGTCGGTCCAGTCCCGCAGGGCGAGCGCGGGCCCGCCGGGCGCCTTCTCGGCGTCGGGGGCCTCCAGCGCGGGGACGATCAGGGCGGGGTCCTGGCCGGGGACCAGGACGAGCAGCGTGAGCCGTTCGGTGACGTGCGGCGCGTAACCGGTGAGCCAGACCAGGTCGGGTCCCGGCGCGACGAGCAGCCCGGCGAGACCGGCGTCGGCGGCCGCCCGCGCGGCGCGCTCCATACGGGCGCGGTAGTCGTCGGCGGTGAAGGGGGCGGGCGTACGGGCGGTCATCCGGGCCTCCCGGGGCGGGTGAAGGTGACTACGGGCAGCATCCTGCCCGCATGGCGGGGGCGGCGCGAGCCGGTCGGCGGAGCCGGTCTCATCCCTCCAGGGCCATCCGCACGCCGAGGAGCAGCAGCACGCCGCCGGAGACCTGCTCCAGCCGCCTGCGCACTCCCGCGCGGGACAGCAGGCTCTTCATCCGGCCGACGAACCACACGTACAGGCCGTAGTAGCCGATCTCGTAGACCGCCCAGATCGCGGCGAGCGCCACTGTGGCCGGCAGGTGCGGGGCGCCGTCGGGGACGAACTGCGGCAGGAAGGACACGGCGAAGACGGCCGCCTTGGGGTTGGCGAGGTTGAGCAGCAGCCCCGCGCGGTAGGAGGCCCAGCCGCCGCGGCCGCGGATCGCCTCGGCCTCGCTCGTGGGTTCGTGCCGGGCGCGGCGGGCCGCCCGCAGGGTCTGGACGCCGAAGCCGACCAGGACCACGGCGCCGACGACCCGCATCACGTCGTACGCCACCTCCGAGGCCGTCAGCAGGGCGGTGAGGCCGAAGGCGGCGACGACGCCCCACACGAACACGCCGGTCTCGTTGCCCAGGACGGTCAGGAAGCCGGAGCGGCGGCTGTGCAGCGACTGCCGGATGATCAGCACCGTGCTGGGGCCGGGCGAGGCGGCCACGAGGGTGCAGGCCCCGAGGAAGGCGACGAGAGTGGTCGGCATGGGGCCCCATGGTGGCCTGGGCGCGCCTGTGGGGACAGTGGTTTTACGGGACGCCTCAGGCGGGGCGGTACGGTCGGAGCACGGACCCTCAGGTGACGACGCCCGGGACGACCGTCAGCTGCTGGTAGCCGCCGCTCTCATGACGCACCGTCAAGGTGACCTCGGTGCCGGGGCGGGCCTCGGCCACCGCGCGGGCGAGATCGGCCGCCGTGTCGACCCGGGTCGTGCCGAAGACGAGGAGGACGTCACCGCGGACCAGGCCCGCCGACCAGCCGGGCCCGGGCACATGGACGCCGACCACCTCGGCGCCCGCCTTCTCGGCGTCCACCGCCTCCACGCCGAGGGTCGCGGTGACGGTCTCCGCGGTCGGGCCCGGCGTCGCCGCGAGCTTGGGCCGGGGCTCCACCGGGGCCGAGCGGGTGCCGGGCGACGGGGCCGCCTTCTGCAGCTCGGCGAGCTTGCTCATGCCGATCACCGTGGCGCCCACCGTGCCGAGTCCGACGCCGGACAGGACCAGGACGGCGCCGACGAACAGGGCGAACAGCAGTGTTTTCAGCCGTCGTCCGCGCCGGCGCGCGGCGTGCGGGCGGCGGCCGGGCGCCGCCCGGGTGCCGCCGCCGGGGTCCTGACCGGGCATCGGCTTGGGACGCAACGCGGTCTGTTCCATGGCTCGCCTCCAGCCGGCGCACTGCGGATCGTCTCCGGCTCGAGGACTACCCGGGGCGCCGACGCACGACGTGCCACGAACGAGTGAGACTGACCCGGCGTCAAAGGCGGAAGTCCCCTCCCGCGCGGGACGTCAGCGCGGCCGCCAGCTCCTGTGCGGCCCCCTGGAGCGAGTTGGCGTACACCAGCTCCGTGCGGTGGACGAGGCGTGGTGCGGTGACCGGAACGGCGGCCGTGCCCGGTACCCCGGTCGCCAGGGACCGGGGCAGCAGGGTCAGGCCGTGGCCCGCGGCGGCCAGCGCTGCGAGGACGCGCCCGTCCGTGCCCTCGTAGCGCAGGGACGGGCGGAAGCCCTGGCCGCCGCAGGCCGCGCGGAGGTGCGCGAGCGGCAGCCCCGCGTCGGGGGCGTCCAGCCAGCGGGCGTCGGTGAGATCGCCCAGGCGCAGACCGGGGCGCCGGGCCAGCGGATGCGTCCGGGGCAGCAGCACGCACACCGGTTCCTCGCCCGCTCCGCGCGTGGTCAGCGGTGCCACGTCGGCCAGCCGCAGCGGGTCGCTGGGGGCGGCCAGGCCGTCGACGAGGCCCAGGTCGGCGGCGCCGGTGGCGACGGCCGCCGGGATCTCGTCCCGGGCCGGTGCCTTCAGGGTCACCCCGGCGGCCGGGAGCGCGGCGAGGACCCGGGGAACGAGGGCGGTCGGCGCGGCGGCGAGGGTCAGCCCGTGCGCGGGCGCGGACGCCATGCGTACGACGTCGGCGCGGGCCGCGTCCAGGCGCAGCAGCAGGGGGCCCGCGTGCTCCAGGAGGCGCTCGCCCGCTGCCGTGGGGGCGACCGGTCGGCGGGTGAGCAGCGAGGTGCCCAGGTCCTGTTCGAGGGCGGCGATGTGCTGGGACACCGCCGACTGGGTGTAGCCGAGGGCGCGCGCGGCCTCGGAGAAGGAGGCGAGGCGGGCGACGGTGACGTAGGTGCGCAGCAGATGCGGGTCCACGAGGGCCAGGGTGTCATCAGCTCCGCTTATCGATGGTGCAGGGATCATCGTTGGACGTGAACTCGGCCCGGCGCCCAGGATGAAGCGCATGACCGAGACCTGCGCGCGGATCGCCCTGGTCGGCGACCGCTCCCCCAATGTCGTGTCCCACACCCGGATCCCGTTGCTGCTGGACGCCCTCGCCACCCGCGAACGGCTGGTCCTCGACGCGTACTGGATCCCGTCCGAGGAGGCCGGCGAGCCCGGCGCGGTGGACGGGTTCGACGCGGTGTGGGTCGTGCCGGGCGGCCCCTACCGCAGCGAGGCCGGGGTGCTCGCGGCGATCCGCACGGCACGCGAGCGGGGCATCCCGTTCCTCGGGACCTGCGCCGGGTTCCAGCACGCGCTGCTGGAGTTCGCCCGCACGGTCTGCGGGCTGACCGGCGCGGCGCACGCGGAGAACGACCCGGCCGCCGAGGAGCCGCTGATCGCGCCGCTGGCCTGTTCGCTGGTGGGTCACGAGGGCGTGGTCCTGGTCGAGCCGGACTCGCTCGCCCAGTCGGTGCTCGGTTCGGAGCGGACGGTCGAGCGCTACTTCTGCGCTTACGGCCCGGCCCGCCACCTCGACACCCTGAGCGCGCACGGCCTGCGCTTCTCCGGACGGGACGAGGAGGGCGGGGTCCGGGTGGCCGAGCTGCCCGGCCATCCCTTCTTCCTGGCCTCGCTCTTCCAGCCGGAGCTGTCCGGCGACGGCTCGCGTCCGCATCCGATGGTGACGGCGTGGGCCCGGGCCGCCGTCGAACACGCACGTCAGCCCGCCTGAGGGACGCGCCGGGCCCGTTGTCGGTGGGGACTGTTACGTTCTGTGACATGACCGATCACGCCCTGCGCGTCCTGCGCCAGGACCCGCGCCTGGCCGAACTGGCCGCGTTCCCGTTCGACTTCGACCCGCGCCGGGCGGCCCACGGCCATGTCGAACCGGTCCGCCTCGCCTCGGGCGGACCGCTGGAGGTCGTGGCGGGCACCGGCGCGGGCGGCACGTACTTCGTGTGCGCGGACGGCTCGATGCTGTACGCCGACTCCGAGGGCGGGGCCGGGATCATCGGCTCGAGTGTCGAGGAGGCGCTGGAGACGGTGATCGGTCTGCCCTGCTGGTTCGATTTCGTGGACCTCTCGCCGGCGGACGGGGAGCGGGCGATTCTCGCCCGGTTCGCGGAACTCGAGGCGGAACTGCGCGAGCACCACGACCTCGACGCGGCCCGGGCCGAACTCCGCGCCGCCCTGGGCCTTTCCGAGCGGTCCCCGGTGGAGCTGGTCACCCGGCTGCATACCGCGCTCCTGCGCACCGAACCCGACTTCGTGCTGCTCACCGAGGAGGAGGGGTTCGCCTACCGGCTGCTGGACGAACACCCGCGGCCACCTCTGTGGGAACCGGTGCTGGCCCGAGGTCGCGCGGACCTGGCCCGGTTGCGGGCGGCCGGCACCCGCGCCGGGTGGGACGCGGTGGCCGACGATCCCGTACGGCGTCGACTCGTCCTGCGGGCCGCGCAGTTCGACCGGGCCGACGGTGACCTGGACCTGCTGCGGTATCTGCTGTCGCGCGAGAGGGAGTCGTCGATGACGGACGAGCTCCGGCTCGCCGCCGTCCTCGTGGGCCGGCACGGGGACGTCACCGACCTTCCGCTGCTGCACGAGGTCCGGGAGACGGATTTCGACACCCATTGCGGCCTCAGCGAGATGCCCGGGCCGGGCGCGGACGCCTCCGAGCTGGTGAGGTGGGCCGAGGAGCTGGACGAGTGGATGTTCGGCGCGGATCCGGCGGACGAGCCGCTGACGACGTGGACCGAACTCGCCCTGGACCAAGGGATGACCGAACTGGGGCGGGTGGCGCTGATCCGCGCGCTCGACGAGATCTTCCTGGACCAGAGCGTCCTGCTGCGGCCGGGGGATCCGGCCCGGCTGGAGACCGGACGGATCAGCCAGCTCGCCGATGAGCTGGAGCGGGCGGGCGACCTCCCCCAGGCTCTGCGCGCGCGGCGGCTGTACGCCGCGCTCCAGGAGACGGCGTGGGACCGCGTCTCGGCCCACCGGAACCAGGCTCGGCTGGAGCGCCTCTGCGGGCAACTCCGGCGGGCCGGAGCCACCTTGGCCGCGACACGTGATCTCCTGGCCGACCCGGGCGACGATTCCCTGCGGCACTGGAGCCGGACGAACTTCGGCCGCTTCATCGCCGAGGAGCACTACGCCCTGACCCGGGCCCTCGCCGACGCGAGTCACACCGAACCGGACCTCGCGGAACAGGCCCGCGCCCTGCTCACCGCCGCCGACGCGATACTCGGCGAGCTCTCGGAGTTCCCCGCGAAGGGGGTCCGGGAGCTCGCCGAGGACACCGCCGAGCGCGTGCGGGACGTCAGCCCCTGAAGCAGCCGACCGGCAAGGCGGACGGCCGGTCCGGCAGGAAGCCGTGGGCTCGGCGGGCCAGGTGGTCGGACTTGTAGCGGTCCACCTCGCGGTGCCAGTTCAGGATGCCCGCCATCCAGTTCCCGAGGTCGCCGACATACGCCCCCATGGCCTCGCGGGCCTCGGCCGAGAGACCGAAGTCGTCGTAGAGCACCGGTAGTTCCTGGGCGACGACATGCTCGAACTGCTGCATCCGCTGGGTCATCAGATCGTGCACGACGCCGAGGGCGGCCGGGTAGTCGCAGCCGAAGAAGTTCTGCACGACGAGGATCGAGTTGTGGATCTCGCCCTCGTACTCGATCTCCTTCTGGTACGAGAAGACGTCGTTGATGAGGCAGGCGTAGTCGACGGCGGCGTTCTCCAGGGACCGCACGGGGCCGCTTCGGTAGACCTCCGTCGGTACCGCCGGGCCGTGGCCCATCCGGCACAGGGCCATCGTGAGGTCGGCGCCGAAGGTCGCGCGGCGCATCTCCAGGTAGTCGACCGGGTCGGGGATGCGGTGCTGGAGCTGGTTGGACAGCTCCCACACCCAGCTCTCGGTCATGACGTTCACCGCGTCCTTGAGGGTGCGCCGCTGCTCGGGCGTCATCCCGGCGGTCGTCCGCGCCCACAGGTCGACGAGTCCGCGTTCCATGGCGCCGACGGGGACGGGGGTCGCCTCGCCGTCGACGGGCATGCAGTCGGCGAGGCGCCGCGTGGTGAGCCGGGCGGCCGCCAGATCTCGGCGGTGGCCGAAGACGAGGGGGTAGTAGTCATCGCCGTAGGTCCCCCAGGCGAGCCAGGCCGCGCTGAGGTCGAGGGCCTCCTCGGTCGCGTCGGGATCCAGGCCGGCCGAGCACAGGGCCAAATCGGCGGCGGCGAGCCTGTCCTCGTCCCAGACGCCCTCCGCGAGCACGCCCATGCGCCTGCACCAGTCGGTGAGCCGCTGCCGGGCGCCCGGCAGGTGCGGGCAGAGCTCCACCTGGAAGGGCATGTGGATGTCGGGGATCACGGAGGGCCCGACCTTCTGGTACGGCACGTGCGTGTAGGCGCGCAGTCGTTCGGCGCCGGCGGCGGCCAGCAGGGCGCCGACGTCGGCGGCGGAGGTGCCGGGCCCGGTGAGGCCGTCCCAGGGGTCGGTGGGGCGGGCGCGCTCGTTCATGTATCGGCTGGAGCGCATGTGCCAGGCCTGGCCGCCGGACTGCCAGTCCTGCAGGCCCAGGGTGTACGCGGCGATCGCGGCCACCTCGTCCGGGGGCAGGCCGCGCTCCAGGGCGAGCGCGGGGACCTCGGTGAGGGCGGTGTGCTCGAACTGGTGGAGGCGGGAGGTGAGGACGTCGTTGACCATGTCCGCGGCCTGCTGGGTCGTACAGCCGAAGAAGGTCTCCAGGACCAGGACGCCGTTGCTGAGTTCGCCCTCGTCCTCGACCTCGCGCTGGTAGGAGAACAGGTCGTTGCGCAGGTGCACGGCGTCGGAGAAGGTCTCCATCAGCACCCGCAGGGGCCGGGAACCGGCGACCGACTCCGGGACCTCGGCGCGGGCGTACTCCACCAGGCCCGCCGACCAGGGGGCGCCGCCCACCTTGCGACGCATCTCGATGTACTCGACGGGGTTGGCGATCCGCCCCTCGTTGATGTTGGACAGCTCCCACATGGACTCGTTGAGCAGATGCTCGGTGGCCACGGCGAAGCGGCGGCGCCAGCCCGCGGACATGGCCGGGACCGTGCGCGTCCAGAGGTCGGCGAGGCCGGCCTCCACCGGGTTCCGGGGCTCGGGCATCGGCGTCGCGTCGTCCATGGGCATGAAGAGCGCGAGCCGGTCGAGATGGGCCTTGCCGGCGGCGCGGTCCTGGGTGCGCTTGTACATGTCCAGAAAGTGGTCGTCGAAGAAGAAGACCCAGACGTACCAGTCGGTGATCAGGGAGAGGGCGGGGCCGTCGCATTCGGGGTGGGTGTAGGCGCAGAGCAGTCCGTAGTCGTGTGCCTCGAGGTCGGACCGCTCCCAGATCCCGGAACCCTCCAGCATGCCCATCTCGCGCGCCCAGGCGGCCGAGTGGGCGCGGGCCTCATCGACGTGGGGGTTGAGCCGCGCGGGATACGGCATGTAGAAGTGCGGGAGTTCGAAGGGCTGCTGCGTCATGGCCGGGCACTACCCGGTGGCCCATACAGCCATCCGCACGCCGGGACATGATCACACCATCGCGTGAATCCGGGATGAACCCGCGGATTCCGGGGGGCCCTTGTGACGTTCACCTCTACGCGCGCAGACTACGGAAGTTCTCGTGCCCCCTCCCAGCCGGAGTCCCGATGAACCAGCCCGCATCCCTCTCCCGCCGCACCGCTCTCGCCTCGCTCGCCGGAGCGGCGCTGGCCGGCACCGCGGCCTGGCCGGCCCCGGCCGCCGAACGCCACTCCCGCGCCGTCCGGTTCGCGACCTTCAACGCCTCCCTCAACCGTTCCGCCGAGGGCGCGCTCGTCGCCGACCTGTCCACGCCGGACAACACCCAGGCACGCAATGTCGCGGAGACGATCCAACGGGTCGACCCCGACGTCCTGTTGATCAACGAGTTCGACTACGTCGCGGGCGGCGCCGCGGTCCGGCTGTTCCTCGACAACTACCTCGCCGTCGGTCAACGCGGGGCGCGGCCGGTCCGCTACCCGTACCACTTCACCGCCCCGGTCAACACCGGTGTCGCCTCGGGCGTGGACCTGGACGGCCGCAACGGCGCGGTGATGACGCCCGGTTCGGACGCGTACGGCCAGGACTCCTTCGGGTACGGCTGGTTCCCCGGGCAGTACGGCATGGTCGTGCTCTCCAAGTACCCGATCGGCACCCGCTCGGTGCGTACCTTCCAGCGCTTCCTGTGGAAGGACATGCCCGGCCACCTGATGCCCCCGGGCTACTACGGCGCGGAGGCGACGGCCGTCTTCCGGCTGTCCTCCAAGAGCCACTGGGACGTGCCGGTGCGGATCGGCCACGAGACGGTGCACTTCCTGGTGTCGCACCCCACGCCGCCCACCTTCGACGGCCCGGAGGACCGCAACGGCCGCCGCAACCACGACGAGATCCGGCTGTGGGCCGACTACATCGGCGGGCGCGGGCGCGGCGCCTACCTCTACGACGACCGGGGTGTGCGCGGCGGGCTGCGGCCGGGGGCGCGCTTCGTGCTGGCCGGCGACCAGAACGCGGATCCGTCCGACGGGGACAGCTACGCCCACGCCATCCGGCTGCTGCTGGACCACCCGGCGGTCCGCCGGCCCGCCACCCCGCCCGCGAGCGCGGGCGCGCCCGAGGCGGCAGCGCTCCAGGGCGGCGCCAACGTCTCGCACAGCGGCGATCCGGCGTACGACACCGCGGACTTCAGCGACGGCGCCCCCGGCAATCTGCGCGTGGACTACGTCCTGCCCTCGCGCGGACTGGTCCCCGGCGCCAACGGCGTGTTCTGGCCGACGTCGGCCGATCCGCTGTACCGGCTGGTGGGCGGCGGGGCGAACGTCCCGACGTCGGACCACCGGCTGGTGTGGCAGGACGTGTACGTCCGCTGAATCACGTGCTCTTGCCGAGCCCGGGCGGGAGGGCCACCGTAAGCGCATGACCTCCTTCACGCTCCCGCACGAGCTGCACGGCGCCGGTGCCCACAAGGTGTTCGCGGTGCACGGCTGGTTCGCCGACCGGTCCGCGTACGCAAGCGTCCTGCCGGATCTCGACGTGACGTCCTTCACCTACGCGCTGGTCGATCTGCGCGGCTACGGCGAGGCCAAAGACGCCGTGGGGGCGTACTCGACGGCCGAGGCGGCGCAGGACCTGCTGGAGCTGGCCGACCGGCTCGGCTGGGAGCGGTTCTCGGTGGTGGGGCACTCGATGGGCGGGACGGTGGCGCAGCGGCTGCTGGCGCTGGCGCCGGGGCGGCTGCGCCGGATCGTGGGCGTCTCCCCGGTGCCCGCCTCGGGGCTGCCGCTCCCCGCCGAGCAGTGGGAGCTGTTCGCGGACGCGGCCCACATGGCGGAGAACCGGCGGGCGATCATCGACTTCACCACCGGTGGTGTCCGCCCCGCCGCCTGGCTGAACCGCATGGTCAGCCGGTCCCTCGCGGTCAGCGATCCGAAGGCGTTCCGGTCCTGGCTGGACTCCTGGGCCGGGGAGGACTTCCACGCCGAGGTGGCGGGCGCCCGGGTGCCCGCGCTGGCCGTCACGGGCCGCCTCGACCCGGCGCTGTCGGCGGCGCTGCTGCGCGAGACCTGGCGGCGCTGGTACCCGTACGGCGAGGTGCGGGAGCTGACCTCGGCGGGGCACTACGCGATGGACGAGACACCGCTGGAACTGATCCAGATGGTGGAGGCCTTCCTCGACTCGGACGACGAGGACGAGCCGAACGGGCCGGAGGCACCGGCGCAAAGCGCGGCGCCGGGAGGGCCGGCCGCGGCCGAGGCGCGCGAGGGCGAGGAGGCGTGACCTTCCGGCCGTCCCCGCCCGTCCCCGACGTCTTCGATCCCCGGCAGTACGCCACCGGCGTGCCCTACGCCGCCTACCGTGTCCTGCGCGACCACCACCCGGTGGCCTGGCAGGACGAGCCCGAGGTGCTGGGCTGGCCCGCGGGTACCGGCTTCTGGGCGGTGACCCGGCACGAGGACGTGGTCCGGGTGCTCAAGGACCCGCTGACGTACTCCTCCCATCTGGGCGCCACCCAGATCCGGGATCCGGACCCGGCGGACCTGCCGTTCATCCGACGCATGATGCTCAATCAGGATCCGCCCCAGCACGGCCGACTGAGGAGACTGGTCAGCCGGGCGTTCACCCCGGGCCGCGTCGACCGTTTCACCGCGGTCGCCGAGAAGCGCGCCCAGAGCCTGTTGGCGCAGGCCATGGCGACGGCGCGCGAGGGGGACGGCACGGTCGACCTGGTCACCGCCGTCACCGACGACTACGCCCTGCTCAACCTGGCCGACCTGCTCGGCGTCCCGGAGCGGGACCGCGGGCTGCTGCTGCACTGGACGCAGCGGGTCATCGGCTACCAGGACCCGGACGAGGCCGGGCCGCCGGTGCTGGACCGGACGGGCAAGCCGGTCAACCCGCGGTCCCCCGCGATGCTGCGGGACATGTTCGACTACGCCCGCGAACTGGCCGTGTACAAACGGCGGTACCCGGCGGACGACGTGCTCACGATCCTCGCGCACGACGCCGAACTCACCGGCCCCGAGCTGGAGATGTTCTTCTTCCTGCTCACCGTCGCGGGAAACGACACCGTGCGCTCGGCGGCACCCGGCGGCCTGCTGGCCCTGTCCGAGCACCCACAGGTCTACGACCGCCTGCGCGCCGGCGACATCGAACTCGCGCCCGCCGTGGACGAGTTGCTGCGCTGGCATCCGCCGGTGCTGACCTTCCGCCGGACCGCCGACCAGGACACCGAGCTGGCCGGGCAGCGGATCGGCGCCGGCGACAAGGTGGTCGTCTTCCACGCCTCCGCCAACCGTGACGAGCGGGTCTTCGCCGAGCCCGACCGGCTGGACCTGACCCGCGCGCCGAACCCGCACGTCTCCTTCGGCGACGGCCCGCACGTCTGCCTGGGCGCGCACTTCGCCCGGCTGCAACTGCGGGTGCTGTACCGGGAGGCGCTGCGGGTGCTGCCGGTCCTGCGCGGCGCGGGTCCGCCCGTGCGGCTGGTGTCGAACTTCATCAACGGGATCAAGTCGCTGCCCGTCCAGGTGCGTTGACCTGGACGAGTGCGCGGGTCCCGCTGGTGCGCCAGCGCTGTCCCTCGGCCGCGGTCAGGGCGGCCTCCGTCCCGGCGTCCAGGCCGGTGATCACCTCGGACTTCAGGGTGCGCAGGGCGGCGACCGGGCCAGGGAAGTACGCGGTGACGTCAGTGAAGGCGGTGGTCGGCGGCCAGCGGCGATCACCCACCAGGCGCCGGTAGTTGAGGTCGCCCTTGAGGACGGTCAACGTGGCTCCGGCGAACTCCGCACGGAGGTCGCCGGGCATCCGCTCGTACGGCAGGGGCGCGCAGGAGAAGGGGTGGGCGCGAACCGTGAGCCGGCCGTCGGTGAGCGCCGTCCACAGCGTGTCGCCGTACGCCCGTGCCGCGCCGGACGAGGACCTGAGCCGGCGCAGGGCGTCGAGTACGTCGGCGGGGGTGGCGTCGGAGACGAAGTACGGGTACGGCTTGACGTGCAGCACGGCCCGCTCGACGCGGCCGGTGCTCAGGAGGTGGGCGATCAGCAGCAGGTCGGGGACGAGTTCGCGGCCCGCGTTGTCGGCGACGAGACACAGCAGGGGTACGGTGGCCGGGGCGGGCGTCAGCAGGGACCACAGGGCCGTGCTGTCGTCGGCCACCAGGGGTGGGGTGCCCTCCGGCGTGGTACCGCCCGCGTCGGACAGCCGGAAGCCTAGGTCGGCGCGGTTGCCCCACAGGGAGCCGTGCAGCAGGGCCCGGTCCCGCTCCTCGGCGGACAGCTCGGCGAGACCGTCGAGCGCGGCCAGTTCCTCGTCCGTCTCCGCGGAGTCCAGCTCGGCCAGTTTGGCGGGCCGGAACGGGTCGACGCCCTGCCAGGCGCCGGGCGCGAAGTAGCCGACGGCGTCGAGGAGTCTGCGGTAGAACCAGCTCTCCGCCCACAGCCACGGCAGGGCGGTCCAGGGGCGGCCCGTGTGGTCGGCGAGGCCCCACTCCCGCCAGCGGTCCCGGTCGTGGGCGTCGGCGGGGAGCGGTTCGACGACGCCCTTGGTGCACTCGTCGAGGAGCACGTCGAGCGCGGCCCGCCGCTCGGGCCCGTACGGGAAGGCCTCGCGCACCTGACGGATGATCGCCGGGTGCCGTTCGGTGAGGACGGAGTGCGGGAAGGACCCGGGTTCGTCGCCGAGGATGACAGGCGGAGGCGGGGTGTCGCGCATACGCCGACCGTATCGCGCACCAGGCTGTCTCAGCCGCCTCGGGCCCGGTGGTCCGGCCCCTGGTTTCGCCACCTCACCCGATCCTGGCCTCCCGCTCCAGTTGGTTCGCCAGCGTCAGATAGCGCGGCCTGCGCGGCACCGGGACCATGCCGCGGATCAGGAACTGCCACATCTCCGCGACCCGCCGGGGCTGCCGCGCGACGGGTTCGAGGGAGCGGCCGACGACCCGGGTACCGACGAAGAAGCAGACCAGGGAGTGGGCCGCGGCGTCGATGTCGACGTCCGCATGGACGTCCGACTCCTTGACCGCGCCCACGAGTTTGCGGGAGGCGATGTCCAGCCACTCCGTGAAGGGGTGCTGCAGCGGGGCCTTCACCGCCACTCCGCCGGTGGCCAGTCGGAGCCCGGCCCGCGGGATCGGGCCCTCCACGGACATGCGGCTGATCCCGAACGTCGTGCGCATCAGCGTTTCCAGGGAGGAGTAGCCGCGCGCCTCCATCTCGCCGGCGATCTGCCGGGAGGCCTGGGACTGCAGCTCCATGATCGCGCGGGCCAGGTCCTCCTTCGCCGCGAAGTGGAAGTACAGGGCTCCCTTGGTGACTTGGGCGTGCTCGACGATGTCGCTCAGACTGGTCGATTCATAGCCGCGACGATCGAACAGGTCAGCGGCAGCGGTGATGATCGTCGCGCGGGTCTGTTCAGCGCGTAACTGCCTCGCCATCGGCTGGACTCTCCTGGGGCGGAAAAGAACGGGTCATGCCGTTTGTTTTTTACTCCCCGTACACCATAACTCACGGCGCAACCGTACCCACCCGGCATGCGAAGACTGCCGAGTCCCCCTGGATGCCGACGACTTGGACCTGACCCTCCGAACCGGGCTTCGCCTCGATCCATGTGGGCTGGTCCAGTTCGGCGTAGCGGTCGAAGGTCGCGTGGAACGACACCGGCGCGCACCGCCCGCCGCCCACGACCCGAGCCGCCTGACCGGCCGCCTCCAGCAGCAGCATGCCGGGAACGTGGTCGAGGGGGTGGTCGAAGAAAACGGGATGCGCGGTATCTACTCGCAACTGCCAGCGCCCCGGACGGTCAGGGCGGGCGAGGACGACATCGGCGGGGACCGTGCGACCCACCAGGGCGGGCAGCGGTCCGGGCGGCGGGAGCGGCACGGTGTCGGTGGTGGCCGTACGGCCGCCGCGCAGCCTGCGGTAGACGGCCTCGCTGGTCCAGGACGCGGCGAAGTACGCGCTCGCCACCCGCGTCTCCTCTATGGCCACATCCGCCGTGAGCCGGAACGCGGCCACTCGCCCCGCGCGGTGGCGGACGTCGAAGATCTCGACGGCGACGGCCGCCTCGGCGGGGGCGGGGCCCACGGCGAGGTGCTCGGGACGGGTGCTGACGCGCAACTCCTGGAGCACGAACCGGTAGCCGAGCGGGACGTCGTACTCGGTGTGGGCGAGGAGGGTTCCGCTCTGCCGAACCGTTTCGGTGACGAGCAGCGGCTCGTATGCGGTACGGTCGCTCGACACGTGTACCTGGTGGGCCCGCGGCCACTGCGCCGCGACGTCGAAGCGGTCGGCCCCGATCCGGCGCCAGCCGGTGAGGAGGGTCTCGGCGACGGCCGCGCGGTGCACCAGCTGGCGGGGCACAGTGGTGGTGAGCGCCTCGGACGCCGCAGGGAAATCGGCGAGTTCCGGCATATGAGGCATGTGTCTCCCTGGCTCCCCCGACAGTGCTGACAGACGGCGAGGTGCCCGTGCCGTGAGCGCTAGAGTACGAGCCGACCGGTTTGTTTTCAATGAGACCAGGGTGACCAGGATCGGTGCACGTCCGGGCCGTCGTACTGTGGGCCATCCGGTCAACTCGGCGCTTCGGAGGGCCCCTTATGGCGAAGCAGGAACGCGCCATCAGGACGCGCAGAGCGATCCTGGAAGCCGCGGGCGCGGTGTTCGACGAGCACGGCTACGCCTCGACGACGATCTCCATGGTGCTGGAGCGGGCCGAAGTCACCAAGGGTGCCCTGTACTTCCACTTCCCTTCCAAGGAGTCTCTCGCCCAGGCCGTACTGGACGAGCAGGTGCCCTTCGGTGCGGTGCCGCCGCAGCCGTGCAAGCTCCAGGAAATGGTGGACATGAGCTTCGTCTACGGTCGGCGGCTGCTGCACAACCCGCTGCTCCAGGGCAGTGTCCGCCTGACCGTGGACCAGGCCACGCCACCGGGAGTCGATCACAGCGGACCGTTCCGGCAGTGGGCGGACCATCTGGTCGACCTGCTGGAAGAGGCCCAGAAGCAGAATGAGTTGCTGCCCGCCGTCGTGCCGCGGGAGACGGTGGAGCTGCTGGTCGGGTCCTTCGCCGGCATTCAGCTGATGTCCCGGGCGCTGACCGGACGGGAGGATCTCGCGCACCGCCTCTCCGTGATGTGGGCGCACATCCTGCCGAGCATCGCCGTGCCGGGGCTGCTGGGCCGGCTGGACACCGCGCCGGACCGGGGCGCGCGGATCCTGGCCTCACTCGAGGAGGAGGCCGAGCTGATGCAGGGGGCCGAACCATGATCCTGCTCACCGGAGCGACCGGAACGGTCGGCGGTCTCGTCGCCCGTCGGCTGCGCGGCGCCGTACCCCTGCGGCTGCTGACCCGCCGCCCGGACCGCGCGGCGGGCCTCGCCGGACCCCAAGTGGAGGTCGTGGGCGGTGACTTCGACGATCCGGCGAGTCTGCGGGCCGCGCTGACCGGAGTGACGTCCACGCTGCTGGTCACCGCGAATCCGCTGACGCACGTCCATGACGAGCACTTCGTGGCGGCGGCGCGCGAGGTCGGCGTACGGCAGGTGGTGAAGCTGTCGGCGCTCGCGGTCACCGACCCCGGCGCAGACGACCTGATCACGATCTGGCAGCGGCACAACGAGCAACTGCTGCGCGAGTCGGGGTTGTTGTGGACGCTGCTGCGCCCGCGCGCCTTCATGTCCAACACGCTCGGCTGGGCCATCTCCGTGCGCGCCGAGGGTGTCGTACGGGCGGCGGGCGGGACCGCGGTCAACGCCACTGTCGATCCCCGGGACATCGCCGAGGTGGCGGCACTGACGCTGCTGGACCCGACAGCGCACACCGGGCGGGCGTACGGGCTCACCGGGCCCGAGGCCCTCAGCGCCGAGGACCAGACGAAGATCCTCGGGGAGCTGCTGGAACGGCCTTTGAGCTTCGAGGAGTTGACCGGTGCCGAGGCACTGCGCCGACTGCTCGGGCGGTATCCGGCGCCGATCGCCGAGGCGCTCGCCGAGAGCGCGGCGCGAGGGCGGGCCGGGGCGAAGGCGCAGGTGGACCCGACGGTCGAGGAGCTGCTGGGACGGCCCGCGGGAAGTTACCGGCAGTGGGCCCTCGACCATCTGGAGGCGTTCCGGGGCCGGGCATGACGACGGGCCGGCCGATGCCCCATCCGCACCGGCCGACCCGTCCGCTGTGAGGAACCCCGAGGGTTCCCATGTCCGGCTCGCTCAGAAGGTCAGCTTCCAGCTGTTGAGCGTGCCCGTGTCCTGCGCCGCCGTGTCCTGGACCCGCAGCTTCCAGGTGCCGTTCGCGACCTCCGCGGAGGCGTTCACCGTGTAGGTGGTGTTGACGTTGTCCGCGGAGTCCGAGGAGCTGGCGGACTTCAGGCGGTACGTCGATCCGTCCGGGGCGACCAGGTCGATGACCAGGTCACCGCGGTAGGTGTGGGTGATGTCCACGCCGACCTGGAGCGCCGAGGGGGCGTTGCCGGTGCGGCCGGAGACGGTGATCGGGGACTCGATCGTGCCGTTGTCCGGGACCGCGACGGCCGAGGTGCTGGTGAAGGTGGTGCCCCCCGTGGAGCCGCCGGACCCGCTCACCGCCTGCACCGTCTTGGCCGCGTCGGCCAGGCCCGCGCCACAGCCGCCCGAGCAGGTACCGGCCAGCGGACGCGAGTTGGTCTTGATCGCGGACTCGATCTGGGCCGGGGTCAGCGCGGAGTTCTTCGACTTCATCAGCGCGGCGAGACCCGCGACGTGCGGGGCGGCCATGCTGGTGCCCTGGTAGTACTCGTAGCTCTCCGCGCCGGGACCCTGCGCGCCGGAGTTCAGCGTGGACAGGATGCCGTTGGTGGTGACGGAGTTGGTCTCACCACCGGGAGCGGCGATGTCGACGACCGTGCCGTAGTTGGAGTAGTAGGAGCGGTTGCCCTGGCGGTCGGCGGCCGCGACGCTGATGACGTTGTTGCAGCTGGCCGGCGAGTAGTTGGCCGCGTTGGCGTTGCTGTTGCCCGCCGCGACGACGACCGTGGTGCCGCGGTTCACGGCGGCGTTGATCGCGTTCTGGGTCGCGGTGGTGCAGGCGCCGCCGCCACCGAGGCTCATGTTGATGACCTTCGCGACGTTCGTGTTGGCCGGGACACCGGAGACCGTCCCGCCGGACGCCCAGGTGATGGCGTCGATGATGTCGGAGTCGTAGCCACCGCACTTGCCGAGGACCCGCAGCGGGGAGACCTTCGCGCCGTACGCGACACCGGCCACGCCCTTGCCGTTGTTGGTGGCCGCGGCGATGGTTCCGGCCACGTGGGTGCCGTGCCAGGAGGAGTCGTAGGCCGGGTCGCCGGACTGGCACTCGCTCGCCGCGGTCCAGTCGCCCGGGTCGGCCGGGTTGCTGTCCCGGCCGCCGCCGTCGTTGGCCACGGTCGCGTCGGAGATGAAGTCGTAGCCGCCGACGATGTTCGCCGCGAGGTCGGAGTGGGCGACATAGCCGGTGTCGATCACCGCGACGGTCACCCCGGAGCCGGTCGCGAGGTCCCAGGCGCCCGGCACGTTCATGCCCGCGGTCGTCTCGAACAGGTCCCACTGCTTGGTGTACTCGGTGTCGTTCGGCGTGGCGAGCGGCTTGTTCAGCCGGTCCGGTACGACGTAGGAGACCTGCGGGTCGGCCTCGTACTCGGCAATGACGTCGGCGACATCCGCCTTGGTCAGGTCCTCGCCGAGGTCGACGAGCGCGGCACCGGTGCCGAGGCGGCGCTGGAAGTCCAGCTCCTCGCCGGCCTCCTTGCCCTTGGCGACGGCGTCGGCGTCGGCGGCCTTGTTCGACTTCGCCTCGGCGGCACCGGACTTGTAGCCGACGATGAGACGCTCGGCCGGGGCGCCGGGGGCGGCCTCGGTGCGGGTGGCGGGGGCGTCCTGGGGGGCGGCGGAATCCTGGGCGACGGCGACCGAGGCGGTAGCGGCCGTGAACAGCGCGGCGGAGACCGCGGCGACGGATATCAGCTTCCGTCGCACGGAGGGAGAGGTACGCAAGGGCTTGCCTTTCGTGGCCGTACTCCGGGCAGCGCGGAGCGGCGGTCGATGCGCTTCGTCCTCGAAGCGGAGGGGGGGAGAACCGAAAAGCGGTGCGATGGCCCGGCCAGGCGTGGGGACCGACCCGTCCGGGGTTACCTGTGGGTCGGCTGTGCTGGAACGATAGGCAAACAGCTGGTCATAGGGATACAGGGGAAACCCTCGATCCGGCCGGAAACCAACCCTCGGCGTCCACCGGTTGACCGCTTGTGTCCGTCTTTGCACGGGCTCGCAGGGGATGAACGCAGCGGGCTCCGCGCCCGTACTGGTCAGAAGCAGACGGTCCCGTCCCGGCCCGGCACGGCCCGGCGGCGGACCGACCCGGAGCGGCCGAGGAGACCCGTCACATGACCCGGACCCGCGCTCGGGGCGCCGCCCTGGCGGCGGCCCCCGCGCTGCTCGCCCTGTGGACCGCGGCCCCGGCGGCCGCGCACGGCGCGCCCACGGATCCGGTCAGCCGGGTCATGGCCTGCTCCCCCGAGGGCAACAGCGCGGCGCGGTCGGCCGCTTGCCGGGCGGCCGTCGCCGCGAACGGCGCGCCCTTCACGGCCTGGGACAACCTGCGCATCGCGAACGTGAACGGCCGGGACCGGCAGACCGTCCCCGACGGCCGGCTGTGCAGCGGCGGCCTGCCCGCCTACCGAGGCCTCGACCTGGCCCGCGCCGACTGGCCCTCGACCCAGCTGCGGCCGGGCGCCGGCCTGACCATGCGCTACGTCTCGACCATCCCGCACACCGGCACCTTCCGCCTGTACCTCACCAAGCAGGGCTACGACCCGACCCGTCCGCTCACCTGGTCCGACCTGCCGGAACAGCCCTTCGCCGAGGTACGCGACCCGGCGCTGACGGACGGCGCCTACCGGATCCCGGCGACCCTGCCGAAGGACCGGACGGGACGTCATGTGCTGTACACGATCTGGCAGAACAGCAGTACCCCGGACACGTACTACTCGTGCTCGGACGTGGTGTTCCCGGAAAACGAGGGCGCGACCGACAAGGAGAGCACGGCACAGAAGGAGGAGCCCGCGGAGAAGGAGAGCGCGCGGGAGCGGCAGAGCGCGACCGCACCCTCGGCCTCCCCTCCACCCTCGCCCTCGCCCTCGCCCGCCGCGCCCTCCCCGTCGCCCACCTCGGTCGACGACCGCCGTACGGCGGTCACGAAGGCGGACGCGGAGTCCGGCCCCTCGGCTCCGCTGCTGGCGGGCGGCGCCGCCGCGGTGCTGGCGGTCACCGGCGGCGCAGCCGTGGCCGTACGGCTTCGGCGGCGCTGAACCATGCCGTCGCCTCTCCCTTGACCCTCGAAAGTAACCCCGGGTAACTTCCCCGAACGCTGCCGCGGAGAACGGCGGGAGGCGGGGGAGCCCGCCTGAACCGGGCTTCCCCGCCGACCGTCACGACGGAAACCGGCCAACGCGGCCCACCTCATTGACGTACCCCTGCCCCGCCCCTACCTTCTGACCGCTCCACCGAACTGCGTTCGCGATACCGAACAGTTACCCGCATCAGCAGTGACCGCTCCTGGAGTTCCCCATGACCGCTCTGTCCCGCAGAACACTCCTAGGCCTGGCGGCGACCACCCCGCTGGCCGCGACCGGCGCGCTGACCCTCGGCTCCGGGACCGCGCACGCCGCGGACTCCGCCTACGTGATGGCCTACTTCACCGAGTCGAACACCATGCTGGAGGCCAACTACGGTCTGCACCTGGCCGTCAGCACCGACGGTCTGCGCTGGACCCCGCTGAACCAGAACGCCCCCGTGGTCACCCCGACCGCCGGAGCCGGCGGTCTGCGCGACCCGTTCGTACTGCGCAAGCAGGACGGCACCTTCGTCGTGCTGGCGACGGATCTGAGCGGCACCGACTGGAGCCGCACCAGCGTGTACATCCACGTCTGGGACTCGGTGGACCTGCGCTCGTTCACCGGCTACCGGTTGCTGAAGCTGCACGACATGACCACCACGCACAGCTGGGCCCCGGAGGCCTACTGGGACGCGGGGCGGGGGCGGTACGGGATCCTCTACTCGTCGGTGAACAGCAGCGGCCACAACGTGATCATGGTGAGCTACACGACCGACTTCCGGACGACGACCGGCCCGCAGGTCTTCTTCGATCCCGGCTACGACGTCATCGACGGCAACCTCACCGTCGGTGTGAACGGCGTCAACCACCTCTAGTACAAGCGGGACCAGACCCTCGTCGGGGCGCGATCCACCACCCTGAACCCGGGCAGCTTCACCCCCTACAGCACTCCGGTCGCGCACGGCGGCACCGAGGCGCCGACGGTGGTGAAGTCACTGACGTCCGGCACCTGGTACCTGTGGGGGGACACCTACACCCCCAACGGCGTCTTCTACGCCTGGCAGTCCACCGACCTCGCCTCCGGCATCTGGACGCCGGTCGACCAGAGGCGGTACACGCAGCCCCTCAACTCCAAGCACTGCGGTATCCACCCGATCACCTCGACCGAGTACGACAATCTGCTCACCCGGTGGGGCGCCCCCGCCTGGAACCGGCTCAAGTCGTACAACTTCCCCGACCGTTACGTCCGGCACAGCGGTTTCGCCGGACGGATCTACGCGTACCCCTTCGACCCGTACCCCGACTCCCAGTGGAAACTGGTGCCGGGGCTCGCGGACGCGGCCGGGGTGTCGTTCCAGTCGGTCAATTACCCGACGCGCTACCTGCGGCACCACAGCTACAACCTGCGCCTGGACGCGAACGACGGGACGTCGTCCTTCGCCGGGGACGCGACCTTCTACCGTACGGCGGGGCTGGCGGACGCGTCCTGGGCGTCCTTCCGGTCGTACAACAACCCGACCCGGTACGTCCGTCACTACGACTACGCCCTGCGGATCGATCCCGTCTCCACAGCGACGGAGCGGCAGGACGCGACGTTCCAGGTCGGGTTCTGACGTCGTCTCCCGGTCAGCCGAGGCCGACCGACTTCAGCCACTCCTTGGCCACGTCGAGCGGGTCCTTGTTCTCCAGCTGGACCTGGGAGTCGAGGTCGAGCAGCGTCTTGGTGTCGAGCTTGGCGGAGACCGCGTTGAGCGCGTCGACGCCCTCCTGCGACAGGCCCGACTTGTAGACCAGCGGGGTCACGTTGGCGAAGCCGAAGAGGTTCTCCGGGTCCTGGAGGACGACGAACTTCTCCTTGGTGATGGTCGGGTCCGTGGTGAAGATGTCCGCGGCCTGCACGGTGTTCTTCGTCAGCGCCGCCTGGGTCAGCGGACCGCCGGCGTCGAGGGCCTTGAAGGACTTGAACTCGACGCCGTAGACGTCCTTCAGGCCGACCAGGCCCTGGTGCCGGGTCTGGAACTCGGGCGAACCGCCGATGACCATCTCGGGCGCGATGTCCTTGAGGTCCGCGAGGGTGGACTCGGCGGTGAGGTTGTACTTCTTCGCCGTCGCCGCGTTGACGCTCACGGAGTCCTTGTCCTCGGCGGGCGAGGACTCCAGCAGCGTCAGCTTCTTGTCCAGCTTGGTCTGCACCGCCGCGTTCACTGCGTCGGCGCTCTTCTGCTCCGCCTTCGGGTCCAGGTACGCCAGCAGCGAGCCGTTGTACTCGGGCAGCACCGTGATGGAGCCGTTCTTGAGCAGGCCGTAAGTGGTCTCACGGCTGCCGATGTTGGGCTTGTACTCGACCTTGACGCCCTTGGCCTTCAGGGCCTCGCCGTAGATGTCGGCGAGCAGGATGGACTCGGCGAAGTTGTTGGAGCCGACGACGACGGTGTCGCCGCTGGCCTTGTCCCCGGCCAGGGGGTTGTCGTTCTCGTCGTCGGACGAGCCACATCCCGCGAGCAGGGCCGCGGCGGCGGCCAGCGCGACGATGGACCTGCTGCGTGGGGCGGTAGAAGTCACGATTCCCGTTCCGGACTGAGGGGTTGGGCGGACGGCAGTTCTCCAGTTCTGAACTGATCCAATCCAGCGGCTTCTTGATCAGTCAAGGGAATCCGGGTCACCGATTGGCCTCAATGGGTAATCGGTTGTGATCGTATGTGACGACGTTTGCCTCAAGAGGCGATAGTCTCCCCGCAGTTGACGCCTGGAGCTCGAATCGAGGAGGAATGGTGTCCACGAACGAGGTGGACGCGTCGTCCACCGCGGCACACGGTTCCTCCGGATTCCGGCGCCTCGCCGACCGCTGGCCCTTCCGGCGCAAGCTCAACCTGCTGGTCGGCGTGCCGCTCGCCGTGGTGGCCGCGTTGCTCGCCTACCTCATCAGCGACCAGCTCGACCAGTCCTCCTCCGCCTCCGACGCGGCCCGGCTGGTCCGGGACAGCGCCGAGGTCGCCACCCTGGTGGACCGGGTGGAGGCCGAGCACCAGCAGGCCATCCTGCTCTCCGTGCGGCACGAGGCCGCCGACGGCAGGGCCCGCCCCGCCACCGACGACTACGACCGGGCGCAGGCCGCGGTGGACGCCCAGGTGACCAAGGTCCGGGAGACCTTCGGCGACCGGCTGCCGGAGACCGAGGCGCGGGCCCTGAGGGAGATCAGCGCGCTGGGCAGTCTCCGGGACACCATCGAGCAGGGCTATCTGCCCGCCGACAACATCGACCCGGCGTACACGAACGCGGCCAAGGGCGTCATCGACGGCCTCGGACTGGACCGCAACACCTCCCTCGCGGCCACCTTCACCGGCAACCTCCTCGACTCGCTGCTGCGCGCCGACGCCGCCCACAGCGCCTTCGAGACGGGGGTCTTCTCGGCGACGACCGGTGACTCCAACGCGCTCATCGAGTTCATCGGCGCGGTCGGCTCCTACGAGGTGTACACCTACCAGGCGGACCGCTTCGCCCGGTTCGCCACCACCGAGCAGGCCGAGGAGCTGCGCGGGATCGAGCACAGCTCCCCGCAGGCGGTCATCATCCGGCAGTACGCCGAGCTCCAGATCGACCCCAGCACCCTCCAGGCCGACTCCCCCGCCGAGATCCGCCAGGCGTTCCGGACGGCCCTCGACTCCTACCCCGCCTACCGCGAGCAGGCCGAGATCCGGCTCGGCGTCACCGCCTCCCTCATCGACCAGATCGCCGACCGCGCCGACGCGGCCTCCGACGACGCGGCCTGGCGCGCGGGACTGCTGCTCGGGTTCGCCCTGTTCGGCTTCGCGCTGTGGCTCGCGCTGTCGGTCGCGGTCCGCCGCTCGGTGGTACGGCCGGTGCAGGCCCTCACCGGCGCCGCCCGGGAGGTCGCCGAGGTCGCCGACCGTGAGCTGGCCCGGGTCGCCGACGACGACGCCGAGGACGACGGACCGCCGCGGCTGCGCGAGGTGCCGGCCACCGCGCGCGACGAGATCGGCGACCTGGCCGATGCCTTCAACCGCGTCCAGACCACCGCGGCCGCCCTGCTGGAACGCCAGGTGCTCAGCCGCCGCAACGTCGCCGAGATGTTCGGCAACGTCGGCCGCCGCGTCAGCAACCTGACCACCCGCCAGCTCTCCCTGATCGACGCCGTGGAGCGCGGTGAGACCGACCCCGAGCTGCTGGAACGGCTGTACAGCATCGACCACATCGCGGTCCGCCTGCGCCGCAACGCCGACAGCCTGATGCTGCTGGCCGGCATCCGGGAGTCGGGCCTCGGCTCGGGCCCGCTCGCGCTCACCACGGTGGTACGCGCCGCCCTCGGTCAGATCGAGGGCTTCCAGCGGGTACGGCTGACCGCGCGCTCCGAGGCCGCGGTGGAACCGGACGTGATCGGCGACCTGACCCTGATGGTGGCCGAACTGCTGGAGAACGCGGTGTCGTTCTCGCCCGCGGGGTCCCCGGTCGAGGTGACCGTGGTGACCGGCGCCGACGAGCGGTCCGCGTCGATCGTGATCGCCGACCACGGACTCGGCATGAGCGCCGAGCGCCTCGCCGAGGAGAACGCCCGGCTGATCCGCCGCGAGCGGCTCGACCTGGTGCCGACGAAGGTGCTCGGTCTGTTCGTGGTCGGCACGCTGGCGCGCCGCTGGGAGATCGCGGTGACGCTGACCCGGACGCCGGGCGGGGGTGTGACGGCTGAGGTGAACGTCCCGGCGGCGCTCCTGCTGCCGACGGCGGCGGTGCAGGCGCCGGCCACGAAGGCCGCCACCGAGGCGTCCGGCTCCGGTCCCCTTCCCGCGGCGGCCGACGACTCCGGCCCCCTCCCCGCGGCCGCCGACGACTCCGGCCCCCTCCCCCGCCGGGTCCCCCGGCGCGAGGGCGCGGTTGACGACTCCGGGGCGCTCCCTCGCCGTGCAGCTCCCGCACCGCGGACAGCCACCGCCCCACCCACGGCCGCCGCCACCGCCGTACCGACCGCGGATCACGCCCGCGCCGGGCAGCCGGAGGCCTCCCCCCGGGCGCACGCCGACGGGCCGCCCGCGGGCGGCTCCGGTTCCCGACCGCTGCGCCGCCGGGTCCGCGGGGCCACCCTGCGCTCCGCCGAGGACACCTCGTCCCAGCCGGTCCTGCCCCGGACCGCCCGCCCCGCCGACGCCGACGCCGTACGGTCCGCGCTGGAGGAGTTCGAGGCGGCCGTGGAGCGGGCGCACCGGGACAGCGGCACCTTCGAGCAGATCCAGACGACCGAAGAGCAGGACCAGAACCACCTCCCGGAAGGAGCGGAGCAGTGAGTACGTCGACAGGTGGCACTCCGGCAGGAGGCACCACCCCGGCCGAACTCCAGGCCGCCGCAGCCGACTTCACCTGGCTGCTGAATCGCTTCGCGACCGAGACCGCGGGCGTCGTCGATGCCATCGCCGTCTCCTCCGACGGGCTGCTGATCGCGGTGTCCGAACTGCGCGAGCACGCCGACTCCGAGCGGCTGGCCGCGATCGTCTCCGGCATCACCAGCCTCGCCGCGGGCGCCTCCGGCAACTACGGCCTGGGCGGCCTCAACAAGGTGATCATCGATCTGGAGGGCGGGCACGTGCTGGTCTCCGCGATCGGCAGCGGCGCCGTGCTCGGCGTGGTCACCGACAAGGAGGCCAAGCTGGGCAACATCGCCTACGAGATGACGCTGTTCGCCAACCGCGCCGGCACCGCGCTCAGCCCGCAGCTGGTGCTGGAGCTGAAGAACAGCGTCGGCGCCGCGTCGGCGCGCTGACCGGGCCCTGAAGGACGGAACGGACCCCATGGCGGACGGCACCCCACCCCCGGGCCCCGACCCGGTCGGCCCCGCCCCCGCCGTACGGCCGTTCCTGGTCACCGCCGGCCGGGTGGCGCCCAGCGCGTCCGGCCGGCCGATGCCCGTCGAGACCCAGGTGGTGGCCACCGCCGAGGGGCTCGACGCGCTCGCGCTGCTCTCCTTCGAGCAGCACGACATCGTCGCGGCGTGCCGGCGGCCGCAGTCCATCGCGGAGATCGCCGCTCGGCTGCGGCTGCATCTGAACGTCGTCCGGGTGCTCGCGGAGGATCTGCGGGCCGAGGGGCGGCTGACGGTGCATGTGCCGAACTCCGAGGCCGTCCACGATTCATCCGTACTGCGAAGAGTGATCGATGGCCTGCGCGCCATCCCCGACTCCCGGGGGGTACTCCGTGACGACGACTGAACCGGCCGCCGCCGTACGACCGCCGCTGCCGGTCAAGATGGTGATCGCGGGGGGATTCGGGGTCGGCAAGACGACCGCGGTCGGCTCGATATCCGAGATCGAGCCGCTGACCACGGAGGCCGCGATCACGGAGGTCGCGGCGGGCGTCGACGACCTGACCCACACTCCCGGCAAGACGACCACCACGGTCGCCATGGACTTCGGGACCATCACCATCGACCCGACGCTGAAGCTGTACCTGTTCGGGACGCCCGGGCAGGAGCGGTTCGGGTTCATGTGGGACGACATCGTGGAGGGCGCGGTGGGCGGGCTCGTCATCGTCGACACGCGGCGCCTGGACGACTGCTACGCCGCGGTCGACTACTTCGAGCACAAGGGGATCCCGTTCGCGGTCGCGGTGAACGCGTTCGACGGGAAGGTCGAGCACGCACTGGACGACGTGCGCTGGGCCCTCGATGTCAGCGCGGGCGTGCCCGTCGTGGTGTTCGACGCCCGGGAGCGCGGCTCGGTGCGGGACGCGCTGCTGGTCGTCCTGGAGCAGGCCCTCGCCCGCACCGAGGCCTGACTAGCCGATCCCGGCCCGCCGTACGCCCCGCGACACCGTCAGCCGCGCCACCGCCCAGAAGAGGCCCAGCGTCGCCAGGGCCATCGCGGCCACCAGGGTCGCGCCGCCGACGACCTTCTCGTAGTCCCGCTGGTACAGGCCGTCCACGATGTAGCGGCCCAGGCCGCCGAAGCTGACGTAGGCCGCGATCGTCGCCGTCGAGACGATCTGGATGGCCGCCGAGCGCAGGCCGCTGAGGATCAGGGGGAGCGCCACCGGGAGTTCGACCCGGAACAGGATCCCCGCCTCGGCCATGCCCATGCCGCGGGCGGCGTCCACGGGGGCCGGGTCCACCGAGCGCATCGCCTCGTAGGTGGTGACCAGGATCGGGGGGATCGCGAGGACCACGAGGGGGATCATCACCGGGGCCATGCCGAGGCCCAGCAGCACGAACATCAGCACCATCAGGCCGAAGCTGGGCAGCGCCCGGCCCGCCGTCGCGATGAGGGCGAGGGTGTTGCCGCCCCGGCCGGTGTGCCCGGTGAGCAGGCCGACCGGGAGCCCGATACCGGCGGCGATGCCCAGCGCCATCAGGGTGTAGCCGAGGTGCTCGGCGACCCGGGTGGGGATGCCGTCGTAGCCCTCCCAGTGGGCGCTGTCGCTGAAGAAGGCGTCGATGTGGTTCAGGATGTTCATCGAGCGGCCTTCCTCGGCATCCAGGGGGTCAGCAGCAGGCGTACGACGATCAGGGCCGCGTCCACCAGGATCGCGAGGACAGCCGTGCCCACGACAGAGAGCCAGATCAGGCGATCCTGGTGGTAGATCATGCCGCTGTTGAGCAGGTTGCCGAGCGCGCCCTGGTTGCCGATCAGCATGCCGACGCTGACCAGGGAGATGCTCGACACCGCCGCCACCCGCAGCCCCGCGATGATCGCGGGCGCGGCGATGGGCAACTGCACCTGGAAGTAGCGGCGTACGGGCCCGAAGCCCATGGCCGTGGCGGCGGCCAGGGTCTCCTGCGGTACCGAGCGGACGCCGTCGACGATCGCCGGGACCAGCACGACCAGGCTGTACACGGCCAGCGGGATCATGACGGTGAGTTCGGACAGGCCCGTGTAGTCGATGAGGACGACGAAGAAGGCCAGCGACGGGATCGCGTACAGCACGGTCGTCACCCACAGCACCGGTGGGTACAACCAGCGCAGCCGTATGCAGAGTTGGGCGATCGGCAGGGCCATCAGCAGTCCGGCCAGCACCGGGAGGAGGGCCTCGCGGAGGTGGAGGCCGACCAGGCCGAGGTAGCTGTTCTGGAGGTCGCTCGGCATGTCGAAGAGCTCGCTCATCGCGCGGCCTTCTCCGTCTTCGCGGTCTTCGCGGTCTTCGCGTGGGCGCCCCGGATCGCCTCGCCGATGGTCTGCTGCGAGACCACTCCGGACGCCCGGCCCTCCACGTCCACGGCGACGGCCCAACCGGTCGGGGAGAGCACCGCGCAGTCGAGCGCGGCCCGCAGGGAGTCGGTGCCCGACACGAACGGGCGTCCGTAGGGCAGGAGTCGGGCCGGGTCGATCGCGCCCGCGGTCAGCTCCTTCGGCTCGGCCCACCCGAGCGGCCTGCCGTCCAGATCGGTGACGAGGAGATAGGGGGCGTCGGCGGTGTCGCGGGCGGCGATCTGCTCGGCGGTGGCGTCGATCGCGACGATCGGAGCGGTGAGCAACTCCAGTCCCGCGGAGGGGAAGAAGGACAGGCGCCGGATGCCCCGGTCGGTGCCGAGGAAGTCCTCGACGAAGGAGTCGGCCGGGTCCGTGAGCAGTTCGGCGGGCGGGGCGAACTGGGCGAGCCGGCCGCCGGTGCGCATCACGGCGACCATCGTGCCGAGCTTGACGGCCTCGTCGATGTCGTGCGTGACAAAGACAATGGTCTTGCCCAACTCGTCCTGGATGCGCAGCAGTTCGTCCTGCAGGCCCTTGCGGACGACCGGGTCGACGGCGGAGAAGGGCTCGTCCATGAGGAGGACCGGCGGATCGGCGGCGAGCGCCCGGGCCACGCCGACGCGCTGCTGCTGGCCGCCGGAGAGCTGGTACGGGTACCGCTTGGCGAGGGCGCCGTCGAGGCCGACCCGGTCCATCAGCTCGCGGGCCCGGGCCCGGGACTTCTCCTTGCCCCAGCCGAGCAGGCGGGGCACGGTGGCGATGTTGTCCAGGATCGTGCGGTGCTGGAAGAGTCCCGCGTTCTGGATGACGTAACCCATCGAGCGGCGCAGGGTGTTGACGGGCTGCTGCAGGATGTCCTTGCCGTCGAGGAGGATGGTGCCCTCGCTGGGTTCGACCATCCGGTTGATCATGCGCAGGGTCGTGGTCTTCCCGCAGCCCGAGGGTCCGACCAGGACGGTGATCGAGCGGTCGGGTATCTCCAGCGAAAGCCGGTCGACCGCCACCGTGCCGTCCGGATACCGCTTGGTGACTGAATCTATCCGTATCAAAACGCCGAATACCCTTCGGGTCTGGCAGAAGTCGCCCGCTTCCGGCCGGGATTGAGCAGGCCGTTGCGGGGAGAGTCTAGACCGCCTGAGTCGCGGCGCCTTGGCGGGTGCGTGGCGTGATCCGCGCGGGTCGGAGCGCGGCCGGCCGCATGGGCGGGGCTCCCGTTCGTGGTCGTGGCGGGAGCGACCCGTTCGTCGGTGGATGCCCTGGATGTCGGCCGAAGAGGGCCGCGTCCCGCATGGTGGAGTCATGAGCGAGCAGCAGCGGTTCGACGTCTGGCAGGCCGGGCCCGCCTACGAGCGCCACATGGGGCGGTGGAGCCGGAAGGTCGCCGAGCGGTTCACCGCCCTGGCGGGCCACGCGGACGGGCTGCGCTGGCTGGACGTCGGGTGCGGGACGGGGGCGCTGTCGGCGGTGCTGGCCGCCCGGTGCCGGCCGGCCCTGGTGCTGGGCTGCGACCGGGCGGCCGAGCTGGTGGCGACGGCCCGGGACACGGCGCACGGGCCGGTGCGGTTCGTGGTGGCGGACGCGCTGGCGCTGCCGGTGCCTGACGGCGCGTGGGACGTCGCCGTCAGCGGGCTCGCGCTGAACTTCCTGCCCGAGCCCGCCGAGGGGGTCGCCGAGATGGTCCGGGCGGTACGGCCGGGCGGCCGGGTCTCCGCGTATGTCTGGGACTACGCGGAGGGCATGGTCCTCCTGCGCCGCTTCTGGGACGCGGCCGCGGCGACGGACCCGGCGGCGGGCGAGCTGGACGAGGGGCGCCGGTTTCCGATGTGCCGGCCCGACCCGCTGCACGCGCTGTGGACGGGGGCCGGTCTGGAGGACGTCCGGGTCACCCCGGTCGTCATCCAGACCGTCTTCACCGATCTCGCCGACCTGTGGTCCCCGTTCCTCTCGGGCCAGGGACCGGCCGCGGGCTACGTCGCCGCCCTCCCGCCGGACAGCCGCGACCGCCTCCGGGACACCCTCGCCGAGACCCTCCCCCAGGATCCGGACGGCTCGATCGAACTCTCGGCCCGGGCCTGGACGGTGACCGGCGTCAAGCCGTGACGCCGACTGCCGTCACCGGTGGGTTCGGTGCCGCGACCGGCAGCCCCTCCGTGCGGAACACCCGCCGCTCCGCGTCCACCGCGAACACCTCGCACCCGGGGCGGGCGGACGCCCACGCGACCCCTTCCGCACCCATGGCGAAGGCGGCCGTGGCCGTCGTGTCCGCCACCGTCAGGGAGTCGGCGACGACCGTGACGCTGAGCAGACCGGTCGCCGGACGTCCGGTGCGGCCGTCCAGGATGTGCGCACCCCGCTCGTAGAGGGCGGAGGTCGCGACGGCCCCGTCGGTCACCTCCAGGACGGCGCACACCCGGTCGGCGTGGTCGGGATGCCGTACCCCCACCCGCCAGGGACCGCCCGCGGCGACCACGTCACCACCGGCGTTGAGGCAGAAGCGCGCCACCCCGGCCGCCCGCAGCAGCCCCGCCGCCCGCTGCACCGACCAGCCCTTCACCACCGCGCAGGGGTCGAGGCCCCGCCCCGGCAGACGTACGTCGAAGGCACCGCCGGTCGCCACCCGGTACTCCTCGCACAGGCCGAGGACCTCGGCGAGGTCGGCGCCGACCTCGCCGGGCCCGATCTCGCCCCGGTCGAGCCGGGACACCTCGCTGCCCGCCTTGAACGGGCTGAACCGCTCGTCGACCTCGCGCAGCCAGGAGAAGACGGCGTCCACGGCCGTATCGGGGACATGCTCGTCGTCCACCCGGAGCGAGACCGGGAACCCCATGACGTGTTCGACTCGGCGCACGCTCAGCCCTTCTCGTCGATCGCCGCCTGGAGGGACTCCTTGTAGCCCTCGCTGGTGATCGTCGCCCCGGAGACCGTGTCGATGTCCGCGCTCTGCGCCGCCAGCGTCTCCTCGATCAGCTTCGGCACGGCCGCCGTGGTCTGCGGATGGTCCGGCTGCTGGAGCATCCGCACCGAGGCGATCTCGTCACCCTGGTACGTCAGCTCCACCTGCACCGGGCCTTTCTCGGTGTTGACCACCGTGCCCTCGACGACCAGGGCGGAGGAACCGGACGACGAGGTCGCCGAAGGGACGGGGGCCGCGGCCTCGACCGGGGCGGACGAGGTGTCCGTCGACGGCTCGTAGCGCCACAGCGGGACCAGGCCGACGGCGGTCAGGACCAGGACGGGTATGGCTCGCTTCACGGTCTCCCTCTCATCCCGCCAGGCTGAAACGCTCGAAGTGGATCTGCGGCTTGGGCACGTTCAGCTCGCGCAGACTGCCCAGGACCGCGTTCATCATCGGGGGCGGTCCGCACAGGAAGACGTCCCGGTCCGCGATGTCCGGCACCAGCTCGGCCAGTTCGGCGGGCGCCAGCTTGTCCGGGTGGACGGGCCCGGTCACCAGGTGCAGCTCGGCGCCCTTGGCGAGGGCCAGTTCGCGCAGTTCGTCGTAGAGGACGGCGTCCCGGTCGGCGGCCACCCGGTAGATGACGACCGCGTGCCCGCGCAGTTCCTCGAGCAGCGCCCGGATGGGCGTGACGCCGACGCCGCCGGCGATGAGCACGGCCTCGGGGCGGGTGCGGTGCAGAGCGGTGAAGGCGCCGTAGGGGCCCTCGGCGAAGACCCGGGTGCCGGGCTTGAGATGGCGCAGGCCCGCGCTGCCCTCGCCGGCCGCCTTGGCGGTGAGCCGGAGCGAGCGGCCGTCGGGGGCGGCGGACAGCGAGAAGGGGTTCGCCTGCCACCAGCGGTCCTTGGTCAAGAACCGCCACAGGAAGAACTGTCCGGCGCGGGCGGGCAGCCGGTCCAGGTCGCGTCCGGTGATGTGGACCGAGACCACGTTGTCGGACTCGGGGACGACCGCCGAGACGCGCAGCCGGTGCCGCCAGTTCCGCCACAGCGGCAGGGCGGCCCGGCCCACCACCACCGAGCCGAGGGCGACGCCCCACACGGCGTACCAGTACGCGGTGGCCGCCGACGAGGCCGTGAAGGTCGTACCGACCGCGACCTGGTGGGTGAAGGCCAGCACCACGGCGAGGTAGGTGTACAGGTGGATGAAGTGCCAGGTCTCGTAGGCGAGCCGGCGGCGGGCGAGGCGTCCGGAGACCGCGCCGACCACGAGGACGATCACCAGCGCGGCGACGGCCCGCAGCACGCCCTCGACGGTCTCGGCGAGGTCGACCAGCTGGTTGACCGGGTCGAGCCCGGAGGAGTCGGCGTAGCCGAAGGTGATGAACACGGCGTGCGCCAGCAGCGTCCACAGGATGCCGAAGCCGGTCCAGCGGTGCCAGGACGTCAGCCGGTCCATGCCGATCCGCCGGTCCAGCCACGGCAGCCGGGCCACCAGCAGCAGCTGGAACGCCATGAGCAGAGCGCCGTAGAGCCCGGCGAGGCGGCCGAGGACGAGCAGCGCGTTGGAGGCGCCGAAGCCCGCGTCGACGAAGAAGTAGGTCACCACGGCCACGTTCACGGCCAGCACGGCGTACAGGCCGACGCGGGCCACCACCCTGGGGCGTATCGCCGTGGGGGGTGCGGGGGGTGATTGGACGGTCGTCACGGGCGGCAGCTCCTCATGGGGGTTGGGGGCCGGGGTACCGAGCTTGGCCGGGTGAAGCTGTCGATCACCTGTCGTGCGTCTTTCAAGTGGTTATCGATGTGACAGGGGACGCACGACCGGGCTGTGGTGCGGGGGGCCGGGTGAAGCAGTATGAGCGGGTGGAAAAAGTACGACTCCTCGTCGTGGACGACGACCCGCCGATCGCCGACCTCGTGGCGACGGTCGCCCGGTACGAGGGCTGGGAGGCGGTCACCGCGAACTCCGGTGAGGAGGCGCTGCGCCGTGCCGCCGAGTTCCATCCGGACATCGTCGTGCTCGACCTGATGCTGCCGGACGTGGACGGCTTCGGTGTGCTGGACCGGCTGCGCCGCTCCGGGACGATGGTGCCGGTGGTGTTCCTCACCGCCCGCGACGGCGTCGCCGACCGGGTGGCGGGGCTGACCCGGGGCGGCGACGACTACCTGGTCAAGCCGTTCGCGGTGGAGGAGCTGATGGCCCGGCTGCGGACCGTGCTGCGGCGCAGCGCCGGGCCCGGCTTCCAGCGCTCGGTGCTGCGGGTCGGCGATCTGACCATGGACGAGGACACCCGTGAGGTCCGCCGCGGCGAGAAGCTGCTCACGCTCACCCCGACCGAGTACGAGGTGCTGCGCTACCTCCTGCGCAAGTCGCCGACCGTGCAGACCAAGGCGCAGATCCTCGACCACGTCTGGGAGTACGGCTTCGGCGGCCGCTCCAACGTCGTCGAGTTGGTGGTCAGCCGGCTGCGCCGCAAGCTCGACGACACCGGGCCGCCGATGATCCACACGGTGCGGGGCTTCGGGTACGTCGTGCGGCAGGCCGCGGAGTGATCGGGAGGTTGCGCGGGTCGTACGGCGGGCTGCGGCTGGGCACCCGGCTCGCACTGGGGCTCGGGGCGCTGGCCCTGGTGGTGTTCGCGGTGGTGGGCACCGCGCTGACGACGTACATGCGCGACTACCTCTCGGTCCAGCTCGACACCCAGCTGGCGCAGGCCCAGGTCGCCCAGTCCAAGAGCATCGCGGACCACGGGACGCTGTCCGGGAAGAAGTACTACCGCTGGTACTACGCCGTGTACGACGTCTCGGACGGCGCCCCCGAACTGCGCCGGCCCGAGGTGGCCACCGATCTGCCCGAGGACGTCGACGAGTTCACCGCCGTGGCCGAGGAGCGGGTCGCCACCGGCGAGGAGGTGCTGCGCACCGAGGACCTCAAGGGCGAGGGCCGGTACCGGCTGCGGGCCTGCGAGGTGGAGCCCGGGGTGGTCCTGGTCAGCGCCGCGCCGATGGGCGACATCGACGACACCGTGGGGCAGCTGATCACGATCCAGGCGGTCACCTTCGGACTGGCCCTGCTGGCCCTGGTGGTCGCCGGGCGGTCCCTGCTGCGGCGCGGCCTGAAGCCGCTGAGCGACATGGCGCACACCGCGCGCGGCATCACCTCGCACGATCTGACGGACTCGGCGCGGCTGCCGGTACGCCATGCCGCGCGCGGCGGCGGGCCCGAGGTGGAGGAGCTGCGGACCGCGTTCAACACCATGCTGGAGCACATCGACGAGTCGCTCGCGGTACGCACGGAGGCGGAGCAGCGGTTGCGCCGCTTCGTCGCCGACGCCTCGCACGAACTGCGTACCCCGCTGATGTCGGTACGCGGCTACGCGGACCTCTTCCAGTACGCCGCGGCCAACGCCCCCGAGGAGCGCGACAAGCACCTGGCCCGCCTGCGCGCCGAAGCGGCCCGCATGGGCTTCCTGCTGGACGACCTGCTGCTGCTCGCCCGCCTGGACGCGGCGGAGGTGGAAACCCCGCTGCGGCCTCGCGCGACGGACCTGGTGGAACTGGTGGAGGAGGCCGCGGACGCCTTCCGCGCGAGCCACCCGGACCATCCGCTGACCCGGTCTCCCGGCCCGTCGACGCTGCCCGTCCGCGTGGACCCGCAGCGCGTCCGCCAGGTCCTGGACAACCTCCTCACCAACGCGGCCGTGCACACCCCGCCGGGCACGGAGGTCTCGGTGACGGTGTCGGCCGCCCGGGACACGGCCCGCATCCGGGTCGCCGACGCCGGCCCCGGCATACCGCCGGCCGACCGCGCCCGCGTCTTCGATCGCTTCTACCGCGTCGACAAGGCCCGCAGCCGCGACCGCGGCGGCAGCGGCCTGGGCCTGGCCGTGGCGACCTCGCTGATCCGCGCCCACGGCGGCACGATCGCCCTGACGAGCGAACCGGGCTCGACGGTCTTCACGGTGACGCTCCCGGCGGCCTCGGACTAGTGCCGCGTCAGGCAACGTTTGCCCGTCAAGGAGCGGCGTCCGGTGCGTGCTCTCGGCGTGCCGGGTGGTTGCCTGACGCGGCACTAGCCCGAACGGCGGCTGGCGTCGGACCATTCGGCGTCGTTCCACTCGACGGCCGTCGCACCCACCGGCTCGAACCCGATGTCCGGGTCGTCGCTCTGGACCAGGCACATGATGCGGTGCCCGAACAGGGCCGCGCTGCGCGCCCGGTCGGCGACGATGTCGAGCAGGGCCTGCGCCACGTCCGGTGCCACCCGGGTGAAGCTGTCGTAGCCGGTGAACACCAGGACGAGTCCGGTCGCGTCACGCGTGGTTCCGTACTCATAGGACTCGACGTCCCGCAGACAGTCGTTGAGCGCGTCGAGGTTCCGGCCGTAGTAGTCGGGGAAGTCCAGGGCAGCGGCGACGTCCCGGTGCATGTCCGCCTGCTCGGTCCACGCGCCCGCGTCCAGGGCGACGACCCGGTAGCCGCGCTCGCGCAACCGGCCGACGGCGGCGTCCAGCAGGCTCCGGCGCCAGTACAGGGTGACGAAGGAGTTCAGCATCAGCTCTAGGGCGGGGTCGTCGGAGAGGTCGGCGTCGGGGTCGAAGGCAGCCACCCGCGCACTGTAGCCGGACCTTACGGACCCATGACATGACGGGTGGCGGGTCACCGGAAAGTCCGGTCGCCGCCCTAGCGTGGGGCCATGCGTGTACTGGTCACCGGCGGAGCCGGGTTCATCGGGTCCCAGGTCGTGCGGGTGCTGGCGGAGCGGGGGCACGAGCCCGTGGTGTACGACGTCCGGGCCGATCCGGAGGCGGACGTACGGGATCCGGACGCCGTCCGGCGGGCGCTCGCCGGCGTCGACGCGGTCTGCCACCAGGCGGCGATGGTCGGGCTCGGCACCGGTTTCGGGGACGCGGCGGAGTACGTGTCCCGCAACGACCTCGGTACGGCCGTCCTGCTCGCCGCCATGGCGGACCTGGGCGTCCGGCGGTTCGTGCTGGCCGGGTCGATGGTGGTGTACGGCGAGGGGCGGTACACCTGCGACCGGCACGGTGTCGTACGACCGGGGCCGCGGGCCGCGGCCGATCTGGACGCCGGGCGGTTCGAGCCCCGGTGCCCCGAGTGCGGCGAGGAGCCGGCGCCCGGGCTCGTCGGTGAGGACGCCCCGGTCGACCCGCGGAACGTGTACGCCACGACCAAGCTCGCCCAGGAGCATCTGGCGGCGGCCTGGGCACGGGTGACGGATGGTCAGGCCGTGTCCCTGCGCTATCACAACGTGTACGGGCCGGGCATGCCCCGGAACACCCCGTACGCGGGGGTCGCCTCCTTCTTCCGGTCCGCGCTCGCCCGTGGCGAGGCCCCCCGGGTGTTCGAGGACGGCCGTCAGCGGCGGGACTTCGTGCACGTACGGGATGTGGCGGCGGCCAACCTGGCGGCGCTGGAGGCGGGTTCGCCCACGGGCGCGCTCGTCGCCTACAACACCGGCAGCGGCGAGCCGCACACCGTCGGCGAGATGGCCCGCGCGCTGGCAGCGGCGTACGGAGGTCCCGAGCCGGTGGTGACCGGGGAGTACCGGCTCGGCGACGTACGGCACATCACCGCCGACTCGGCCCGGCTGCGGGACGGGCTGGGGTGGAAGGCCGAGGTCGGATTCGAGGACGGGATGCGGGAGTTCGCGCGGGCCGAGTGACGCCTCGGTCCCTCAGGCCTCCGCCGCCGGCAGCGTCACCTCGAAGCGGCAGCCCCCGGGGATGTTCCGGACCGTGGCTCTGCCCTGGTGGGCCTCCACGATGCCCCGGACGATCGCCAGTCCGAGCCCCGCCCCGGCGGGCGGGGTCCGCGCGTCCGTGCCCCGCCACCCGGTGTCGAAGACGCGCGGCAGGTCCTCCTCGGGAATCCCTCCGCAGCCGTCCGTCACCGACAGCACGACACCCGCGCCCTCGCGCTCGGCGGCGACCGCGACCGTCCCGTCGGACGGCGTCCGCCGGATCGCGTTGACCAGGAGGTTGCCGAGCACCCGGCTCATCTCCTTGCCGTCCACCTCGACCGGCACCGGCTCCACCATGTCGCCGATCAGCCGTACCCCGTGCTCCCGCGCCAGCGGATCCGCGCCGGCGAGCGCGTCGCCGACCAGGTCGTACAGGGAGACCCTGGTGGGGCTCAGGGCCAGCGCCCCCGCGTGGATGCGGGACAGTTCGAAGAGGTCGCCGACCATCGCGTTCAGGCGCTCCACCTCGGTGCGGATCTGTTTCAGATAGCGGCCCGGGTCGGCGGCGACCCCGTCCTCCAGGGCCTCGGACATCGCGCGCAGCCCGGCCAGCGGGGTGCGCAGATCGTGGGAGATCCAGGCGACGAGTTCCCGGCGCGAGGTCTCCAGGGCGCGTTCCCGTTCCCGGGACAGGGCGAGCCTGGCGCTGGTGGCCTCCAACTCGCGGCTCAGGTCGGCCAGTTCGGCGGCGGCGGGGCCGTCGGGTGAGGTGAAGGCGCCGCCGTCGCCGAAGGAACGGGCGGCGAGCGCGAGGGCGCGGCTGCGGGCGACCACCCAACGGCCCAGCAGGTGGGCGGTGGCGAGGGAGACCACGGCTGCCATGGCGACGACCAGCGTGACGACCTTCAGGTCGTGCTCGGACAGGAACATGGCCTGAGCGACGACGAGGGTGCCCGCGAGCATCGCGGTCACGGCGACGGCGGCGACCACGGTGAGGTGCACGGCGAGGGAACGCCGCCGGATCAGCCGTAGGACAGCCGCCCCGACGAGACCGGCCGCGGCAGCGCCGAGGAAGGCGCACAGGGCGATGAGGAGCGTGTCGTTCACGGCCGGGCCTCCTCCGTCGCGCCGGAGCCGTCGAAGCGGTAGCCGACGCCCCAGACCGTCTGGATGAGCCGCGGCCGGGCCGGGTCGTCCTCGACCTTGCCGCGCAGCCGCCGCACGTGGACGGTCACCGTCGACAGGTCGCCGAAGTCCCAGCCCCACACCTCGCGCATCAGGTCCTCCCGGCTGAACACCCGGCCCGGGTGCCGCACGAAGAAGGTGAGCAGGTCGAACTCGCGGATGGTCAGCGCGAGTTCGGTGCCGTCCTTGGCCGCGCGGCGGGCCGCCGGGTCGACTGACAGGCCCCCGGCGCGCAGCGGTCCCGAGGGCTGCGCGGGGCGGACCCGGCGCAGTACGGACTCGACGCGCAGCACGAGTTCGCGAGGGCTGAAGGGCTTGGTGACGTAGTCGTCGGCGCCCACCTCCAGGCCCAGGATGCGGTCGTCCTCGTCGCCGCGGGCGGTGAGCATGATGACCGGCACGGGTCCGCTGCCACGCATGCGGCGGCACACCTCGAGGCCATCCATGCCGGGGAGCATCAGGTCCAGGACGACGAGGTCCGGCCAGTGCTCGGCGGCCCGGGCGAGGGCGTCCGGGCCGTCACCCGCGCGGTCGACGACGTATCCGGCGCGGTCCAGGTACCCGGAGACGACCTCGGCGACGGTCGGGTCGTCGTCGACGACGAGGACCCGGGGCTGCTGCTGTTCCATGCCGCCAGCCTCGCACCAGGCGCGCGCGGGCGGGCCCCTCCCCTACTGACGTCCTTGTTTCGTAAGCAGTCGATGCCCGATACGCCCATTTTGCGCTCGTAGGGTGAACGGTGTGACGACCTCTTCCGCCGCAGAACCGGACCCACCGTCCGTCGACGTCGTACTCCCCTGTCTCGACGAGGCCGAGGCCCTGCCGTGGGTGCTGGAGCGCATCCCGCCCGGCTGGCGCGCGCTCGTCGTCGACAACGGCTCCACCGACGGCTCGGCCGGGATCGCCCGAGCGCTCGGCGCGACGGTGGTGCGTGAGGAGCGGCGCGGTTTCGGCGCCGCCTGCCACGCGGGCCTGTCGGCGGCCACCGCCGACATCGTCTGCTTCTGCGACTGCGACGCCTCCCTGGACCCGGCGGACCTGGTCCCGTTCGTGGACCGGGTCCGCGCGGGCGGCTCCGACCTGGTGCTCGGCCGCCGCCGTCCGCAGGGCCGGGGCGCCTGGCCGGCGCACGCCCGCGCCGGGAACCTCGCGCTCTCCGTCCTGCTGCGCCGCCGCACGGGCCTGCGCCTGCACGACCTCGGTCCGCTGCGGGCCGCCCGCCGCGACCGGTTGCTGTCGCTCGGCCTCACGGACCGCCGCAGCGGCTATCCGCTCCAGATGGTCGTGCGCGCGGCGGACGAGGGGTGGCGGATCTCCGAGTACGACGTCCCCTACCGTCCGCGCACGGGCGCCTCCAAGGTGACCGGCACCTGGCGCGGCACGTGGCAGGCGGTACGGGACATGAGCCGTGTGCTGTCGGACCGGCAGGCCCACGCATGACGGCGCCCGTCACGCTCCTGGTCATCGCCAAGGAGCCGCGGCCGGGCCGGGTCAAGACGCGGCTGACGCCCCCCTTCACCCCCGAGGAGGCGGCGGCGCTGGCGGAGGCCTCGCTCGCGGACACGCTGGACGTCGTGGCCGCCACGCCCGCGCGACGCCGGGTGCTGGTCCTGGACGGAGACCCGGGCCCGTGGCTCCCGCCCGGGTTCGAGGTCGTACCGCAGAGCGCGGGCGGCCTCGACGAACGTCTGGCCGCGGCCTTCGGCGCCTGCGACGGGCCCGCGCTCCTCATCGGCATGGACACCCCCCAGGTGACCCCGCCACTCCTCACGGTGGACCTCACCACCTGCGACGCCTGTTTCGGCCCGGCGGAGGACGGCGGCTTCTGGGCCCTCGGCCTGGCCCATCCGGACCCCGCGCTCCTGCGGGGCGTGCCGATGTCGACCCCGTGCACCGGCTCCGCCCAGCGGGACCGGCTCGCGGGTCTGCGGGTGCGGGACCTTCCGGTGCTGCGGGACGTGGACACCGCGGCCGACGCCCGCGCGGTGGCGGAGCTGGCTCCCGGCGGACGGTTCGCCACCCTTCTGGAGCAGCTCACCGCGGTGGGTCGCCCATGACCCCCCTCACCCGGATCCCGCCCGCGCCCACGTGGTCGGCCGACCCCTACACCCACGCCCTGCACACCGGCCGCGGCCCCCTGTTCCTGCGCCGGGCCGACGGCTGGCTGCTCCCGCTGGACATAGAGCGCTGGTGCGGACGGGCGGACGCGGCCGACATGGAGGTGCTCCGGCACTGCGAGGGCGCCGTCCTGGACGTGGGCTGCGGTCCGGGAAGGCTGGTGGCGGCCCTCGGTGAGCAGGGCCGCCCCGCCCTCGGCATCGACGTCAGCGCCGCCGCCGTGGCCCGCACCCAGCACCTGGGCGCCCCCGCCCTGCACCGCTCCGTCTTCGACCCGCTCCCCGGCGAGGGCCGCTGGGGCACCGCCCTGCTCATCGACGGCAACGTCGGCATCGGCGGCGACCCCGGCTCGCTCCTCGCCCGGATGGCCCAGGTCCTGCGCCCCGGTGGCCTGTTGATCGTGGAGACCGTGCCGGGGCTCGACCTGGACGAGCGGACCCTGGTCCGTGTCACCGACGCCCAGGGCGCCGAAGGGACCCCGTTCCCGTGGGCCCGTCTCGGCACCCCCGCCCTGCTGCGGCACGCGGGCCGGGCCGGCTGGCGGGCCGTGGGTCAGTGGACGGCCGGGGACCGCTCCTTCGCCGCCCTGCGCAACCGCAGCGCGAACAGCGCCGCCGACGCCCCGAACAGCACGGCCGTCACCAGCAGCCAGCGGGCCAGGAAGCCGTCCGGGGACAGCCCGGTCGCGGAGCTGTAGCGCTCCGACACCCGGCCGGTGATCAGCGGGAACCACACGAGCAGCAACAGCAGCGACAGGCCGGCGGGGACCCGGACGTACATGACTTGCCGGCCCGCCGCCTTCCCGAGCGCCCGGTCCGCCGCCGCGTACAGCGGCAGCAGCACCAGGTCGTGCACGAGGGCCGCGCCCACGAACCACAGCGCGATCTCGAAGCGGTCGTCCCCGTCCAGCAGCCGTACCCCGGCATAGCCGGCGAGCGCGAACGAGCAGGCCAGCAGCAGGATCTGGAACGGGCTCCCCCACGGGATCCGTCGCATCACAGGTCTCCGAACGTCAGCCGGGCCACCCACTTGGTGTTGAGCACCCCGGGCGCCGCGGGCACGATGACCCGGGCCGGGTGGCCGTGGTCGGGGGACAGCTCCTCGCCGTTGACGAACAGGGCGAGCAGGGAACGCGGGTCGGCGACCTGGTTGGCCCGCAGGGCGGCGCGGCGGAAGGCGCCGCGCCGTTGCAGGGACTCCACGAACACGTCGGGCGGATCGTCGTACCCGACGAGCGCGGCGAGGTCGCGCAGCCGCACGCCACGCCACCACTGGTCGGAGGTCGACCAGCCCTCCACGCAGGCGATGGGCAACGCGGCGCTGTGCAGGGGCAGCTGGAGGAGGTCCTCGCGGCTGAGCCGTACGGTTCCGGCGCGGCCGGTGACCACCAGGCGCCAGGCCTCGTCCGAGGTCTCCGCCGGTCGGATCCCCGCGTAGGCGGCCGTCTTGTTGATCTGGAAGCCGTTCGGCCCGTCGCCCGGGTCGGCGGGGCCGTGCGGGGCGAGGACGGCCGTCCAGCGCAGGCCGTCGAAGTTCTGCCCGACACTCGTCGCGAACAGCAGCAGCGAGCCGCCCCCGACGAACCACAGCGCCCCGCGCCGCGAGACGGTCGGCTCGGCCGGCGCGGCGGGGACGAGGTCGTTGCGCTCCTCCCTCATCTGCCGCAGATTGCGCAGCACCGTCGGCGTCTTCAGCACCACGTGCGCGACGAACGCGGCGAAGAACACCCAGGCTCCGTAGAAGTGCAGCGGGTAGAAGGAGCCCGGGAAGAGGTAGTCGAGCTGGACGTTCAGCACACCGGTCACGAACTCGAACAGCGCCCCGCCGACCAGGAGGAGCAGCGAGATCCGCTCCAGGGCGTGGGCCAGGGACCGGGCGGGCGGCAGCGTGAACAGCCGTGGCACGACCGACCAGAGCTTGGCCAGCAGCACCGGGACCAGCGTGATGCCGAGGGTGACGTGCACGCCCTGGTTGAGCCGGTACAGCCAGTGCGGGTCGGTCGGCCAGGAGAACAGGTAGAAGCCGAGGATCCCCTTGTCCGGGGTCTTGTCGTTCACCGGCGACAGATCCGGGTTGTAGGCCGCGTACGACACCAGGCCCGTCACGAACAGCACCGTGATCCCGCCGAGCAGCACCACGCCGAGCACCGAGGTGAGCCAGGGGCCGCGCAGGGGGCTGCGCCAGAAGCCGGGCGAGAAGGGAGACCGCTGCAGAACTCGTGCCGGAGTGCGTTTCATGCCCCGACCGTAGGCCGCGAGCACCCCCCGAAAGCGCTCACGAACCATGACGAATCTCTGACGTCCGCGCCTGTCAGCCATCCGGTCGAGACCGGCCGCCCTAGCGTGCAGAGGTGACCCGCGCACCCTCATCCGAACTGCCCCGTGACACCTCCCGCGAACGGCCCGGCGTCCCCTCCCGCGACCTGCGCCGCGACCTGTACGCCGCCACGGCCGCCGCCCTGCTCTTCGCGACCGCCGCCCTGGTCGGCACCGCCGTCGAGCACCGCGACGGCACCCTCTTCGTCAACTGGCCGCCGCTGCTGGCGGACTGGGGCCCGCACGTCGGTCCCGGCACGGCGGCGGCGATCGTCGTGGCGGTCGCGGTGGTGGGGTACGGCCCGCCCCTGGCCGCCCGCCTGCCCTGGCGGGCCCTGCTGCTCGCCGGGTGGGGCGCGGGCACGGCCTGGACCTTCTCGCTCGCCCTGGTCGACGGCTGGCAGCGCGGCATCGCCCGCCGGCTGACGACGCGGTACGAGTACCTCCAGGTCATCGACCGCTTCCACGACATCCCGGCCACCTTGCGGGACTTCACCGGGCACATCCTGATCGGCTCCCCCGACCACTGGCCCGCGCACATCGCCGGCCACCCCCCGGCCGCCACCCTCACCTTCGTCTACCTGGACCGCGTCGGCCTGGGCGGCGGCGCCTGGGCGGGCGTGTGGTGCATCGTCACCGGCGCCACGGCGGCCCTCGCGATCCTCGTCACCGTCCGCACCCTGGCCGACGAGAGGCTCGCCCGCCGGGCCGCGCCGTTCCTGGTGCTGACGCCGGGCGCGGTGTGGCTGGGCGCGTCGGCCGACGCCTGGTTCGCGGCGGTGGCCACGTGGGCGGTGGCGCTGCTGGCGCTCGCGGTCACGGGCCACCGACCGCGCTGGACCGGCCTCGCCTCCGGGCTCCTGTTCGGCCTGACGGTGTATCTGTCGTACGGCCTGACGCTCTACGTCGTCCTCGTGGCGGCGGTGCTGTTCCTGGGCTCGGAGCGGGTGCGGCCGCTGCTGTTCGCGGCCGCCGGTTTCCTGGTGGTCCCGATCGTCTTCACCGCGCTCGGCTTCTGGTGGTGGGAGGCGTACGACCTGCTGGTCACCCGCTACGACCAGGGCGCCGGCGGTACCCGTCCGCAGGCCTACTGGGTGTGGGCCAACCTCGCCTGCCAGGTGCTCGTGGTGGGCCTCGCCTCGGCGGCGGGACTGCGGCGGGCCGGGGTGGCGCTGCTGCGCCGGGAGGGCACGCCGGGGTTCCGGCTCGGGGTGCTGGTGTTCGCCGGTCTGGTGGCGATGCTCGTCGCCGATCTGTCCGGGATGAGCAAGGCGGAGACGGAACGGATCTGGCTGCCGTTCGCGCTGTGGCTGCTGCCGTCGTGCGCGCTCCTGCCCGGCCCGCGAGCCTGGCTCACCGCACAGACCACCCTGGCACTGCTCGTCAACCACCTGCTGTGGACGGGGTGGTGAGGACCGGCGAGTGGGGGGACTACTGGAGGGGCGGTGGGTTCCCTGTCGGTCTGCTCACGGCAGGGGCTGTTCGGTCCAGATGACCTTGCCGTGTGGGGTGTAGCGGGTGCCCCAGCGCTCGGTGAGCTGGGCGACGAGGAACAGGCCCCGGCCGCCCTCGTCCTCGCCGCGGGCCCGGCGCAGCCTCGGTGAGGTGCCGCTGCCGTCGGAGACCTCGCAGATCAGCGCGCGGTCGCGCAACAGGCGCAGCTGGACGGGTCCGGTGGCGTGCCGGATGGCGTTGGTGACCAGCTCGCTCGCGACGAGTTCCGTGGTGAACGCCAGCTCGTCGAGGCCCCAGACGGCGAGCTGCTCGGTGACCGCGGCCCGCGAGCGGGAGACGACCGCCGGGTCGCTCGGCAGGTCCCACTGGGCGACCCGGTCGGGCCCGAGGGCATGGGTGCGGGCGACCAGCAGGGCCACGTCGTCGCTGGGCCGGGCCGGGAGCAGGGCGTCGAGGACGGCCTCGCAGGTGTCCTCCGGGGCGCGGCCGGCGTGGGAGAGGACGTCGCGGAGCCGGTCGAGGCCGGTGTCGATGTCCCGGTGCCGGTCCTCGACCAGGCCGTCGGTGTAGAGCACGAGCTGGCTGCCCTCGGCGAGTTCGACCTCCGCCGTCTCGAAGGGCATGCCGCCGAGGCCGAGCGGCGGCCCCGAGGGCAGGTCGACGAACTCCACCGAGCCGTCGGGGGCGACGACTGCGGGCAGGGGATGCCCGGCGCGGGTGAGGGTGCAGCGCCGGGACACCGGGTCGTAGACGGCGAACAGACAGGTGGCTCCGATGCCGCCGGTCTCGGCGGGGGCGCTCGCCACGTCCCAGCCCTCGCTCCGGTCGAGGCGGCCCACCAGGTCGTCGAGGTGGGTGAGCAGATCGTCCGGGGCCAGGTCCAGGGAGCAGAAGTTGTGCACGGCGGTGCGCAGCCGGCCCATCGTCGCGGCGGCGTGCAGCCCGTGCCCGACGACGTCGCCGACGACCAGGGCGACGCGGGCGCCGGAGAGCGGGATGACGTCGAACCAGTCGCCGCCCACCTCGGCCTGGGCGGGCAGGTACCGGTAGGCGACCTCGACGGCGTTCTGCTCGGGCCGGCCCCGGGGCAGCAGGCTGCGCTGCAGGGTGAGGGCGGTGTTGTGCTCGCGGGTGAAGCGGCGGGCGTTGTCGATGCACATCGCGGCGCGTCCGCCGAGTTCCTGGGCGAGGGAGAGGTCGTCCTCCTCGAAGGGGGTGGGGTTGCCGCAGCGGTAGAAGCTGACCACGCCGAGGGTGGCGCCGCGCGCCCGCAGCGGCACCGTGATCAGGGAGTGCGTCCCGGCCGCGAGCACCCGTTCCAGCCGTACCGGATCCTGCGCGAACCAGCCGCTCGCCTCGGACAGGACCGGTTCCAGCACGGCCTGGCCGCTCTCCAGGCTGCGGGCCTGGGGAGTGGGGGCGAGATAGGCGAAGCCGTCGCCGACGTGGTAGAGCCGCGGCTCGTCGTTGCGGCTGCGCAGGGCCACCCGGCGCAGCGGCACGCCCGCCCCGAGCCGGTCCGGCTCCTCGCCTCTCAGTACGCCGTCGGGCAGGTCGAGGGCGGTGAAGTCGGCGAACCGGGGGACGGTGACCTCGGCCAGCTCCTCGGCGGTGCGGGTGACGTCGAGGGTGGCGCCGATCCGGGCCCCTGCCTCGTGCAGCAACTCCAGCCGCCTGCGCGCCAGTACGGCCAGCTGCCCCACCCCGGGCTCCCCGACGAGCACCACCCCTCCGCCGCCCCCGTCGGCGGGCGCGGCGACCAGGGGCGGGATCACGGGTGCGGGCGGGGGCGGAGCTGCCGGAGGGGTGAGGGAGACGGTGTTGCCGAGCACCCGCGCCTCGACGACGACGCCGTTCTCCCCGGCCGCGCCCACGACCTTGCGGCGCAGCAGGCTGGCCACCCGGCCTCCGGTCAGGGTCACCTCGTCGAGCGTGCGGTGGGGCGAGGCGAGCAGCGCCTCGGCCCGCTCCCGCAGCACCGCGAGGTCGATGCGGTCGAGCCCGGCGTCGCCGTCCGGCTCCGGGCCCCTCGGGTGACCGGCTCGTCGGTAGGCCGCGAGCAGGGATCTCTCCCGCTCGGTGGCCTGGCCCAGCAGCCGGGCCTCGATGGCCTGGGCGGCCTCCCGGACCAGCCGGAGCATGACCGGGTCGCCGTCGTCGCGCAGACAGGTCAGGTCCAGCACCGCCTCGATCCGGCCGCTGAGCGGGTCCCGGACGGGGGCGCCGACGCAGGCGAAGGGCTGCAGGCAGTCGGCGAAGTGTTCCCGGCCGATGATCTGGACGGGCCCGCGCTCGACCAGCGCGGTGCCCACGCCGTTGGTGCCGGCCGCCTGCTCCGAGGCGTCGAAGCCGGGGGCGAAGCTCACCGCGTCGAGCCGGGCGAGCAGGCCTCGTCCGCCGCCGAGCCGCTGGACCATCCGCCCCTGCCCGTCACAGAGCGCGATGGTCGTGCCCAGGTCGGTGAGAGTGTCGGCGAGCTTCCGCAGAATCGGTTCGGCGGCCCGCAGGAACCGCTCGTCGAGCGCCACGTCGGGCTCGTACGGGATGAACAGCCGGTGCGGCTGGAGCCCCGCGGCACGGCAGCGCTTCCAGGAGGCCAGCACGGAGTCCCGGACGTCCGAGTCGACATGGACCCCGGCGAGGAAGCGTTGATGGGCATCGACGAGTCCGCCGATGTCGTCCCAGGCAACGGACAAAAGGCTCACTTCCCTCGAACGCTTTCACCCTAGACCCTTTGTGACCCGCATCACAACACACGGTGAAGGGGCCGCAGCGCTGGGCGAGTGTGACGCAGGACACGCCCGGATGGGGGGAAGTTTTACCCGTCCCGATGATTGTTCCGCCCGGCCCGCTCGTATCTCCTGATGTCCGAGCCGTTCGCCTTCAGGAGGTCCGATGCGCATCTCGCGCAGCACGGCGGGAACCGTCTTCGTCGGCGGCGCCCTGGTGCTCACCCTCTCCGCCCTCGCGTACCCCGCGATGCTCGGGGTGGAGAACACCTCGTCCGACACGTCCCGCATCATCGCCAACACCCAGTGGGGACCCCTCACCGAGGCGGACCGGGACTTCGTGGTGAAGGTGCGGGCGGCGGGGCTGTGGGAGTACCCGCTGGGGGAGATGGCGCTGGAGCGCGGCACGACCACGGAGATGAAGGAAGTGGGCAAGCATCTTCTCGTCGGCCACTCCGGACTCGACGCGCTGTGCCGCAAGATCGCGCCCGATCTCGGCATCACGCTGCCGAACCAGCCGAGCCCGCAGCAGCAGCAGTTCGTGGCGACGGCGGACTCCAAGACCGGCAAGGAGTTCGACTCCACCGCGGTCACGATCATGCGGGTCGCCCACGGCCGGATCTTCCCGGCCGTCGCCAGCATCCGGGCCAACACGCAGAACTCGCTGGTGCGGCAGTTGGCGGACCTGACCAACGACACGGTCCTGGACCACATCACCGTGTTGGAGAAGACGGGCCTGGTCAACTACGAACAGGTCAACTTCCAGCAGACCTCGTCGCCGAAACTCCCCGACGAACAGCTCACCCCGCCCCCGCCGCAGCCGGGCTCCCCGATCCTGGTCCTCAAGCCCCGCCCGGACCTGAACCTCAACACGGCGTCCCCGACGCCGAGTGCGGCCCCGAGCCCGAGCGGCACCGTCGGGTGAGCGGTGCTCACAGGGGCTTCGCCGGCCAGTCCAGCAGCCGGGCCCCGATCACCGCGGTCTGCAGGGTGTAGCGCTGCACCGGGTCGGCCGGATCCGCTCCGGTGAGCTGGCGGACCCGGTCCAAGCGGTAGGTGAGGGCGCGGACGCTGAGGGACAGCCGGCGGGCCGCCTCGGCGGCCACACAGCCGGAGTCGAAGTAGGCGGCGAGGGTGTCCAGCAGCGGCCGGGCGCCTCCCCTGGCCTGCCGCAGCGGGCCGAGGACGCTGGCCACCAGGTCCGCCATGGCCTGCCGGTCCCGGGTGAGCACGGGGTAGACGAGCAGGTCGGCGGCGCGCAGCACCGGTTCGGCGAGTTCCAGGCGCTCGGCGAGGTCCAGCGCGTTCAGCGCCTCCTCGTAGGACTGGACGACGCCCGCGGGCCCGGGGTGCTCGCGGCCGATCGCCACTTGGCCGCCGTCGGTGGCGGCATGGGCGTGCTGGGCGAAGTGGGTGAGCACCTCGGCCTGGTTGCCGGGGGCGATGCAGACCATCCGGCCGTCCTTGGTGGTCAGCAGGATGCTGCGGTCCCCGAACCGGCCGATCAGCGCGCGCTCCACCTCGCGCGGGACGGGGTCGCCGTCCTCGTAGCCGGTCCGCCCCCGGGCCACCGCGACGGCGTGCGCGTGCGAGAGCCGCAGCCCGTACCGCTCCGCGCGCTGCGCCAGCCGGCCGAGGTCGCTGCGGCCGTACAGCAGATCGTCCACGAACTCCCGGCGCGCGGCCTCCTCCCGGCGTACGGCGTCCCGCTGGGCCCGCTCGTAGCCCTCGCCGAAGGCGTCCAGGGCCTGGGCCAGGGCGGCGAGCACCGCGTCCGCGGAGTTTCCGGCCGGCCGGTGCGCGCGGGTTTCGGCCAGGTGCGCGGCGACCATGGCGCGCAGTCCGATCCCGGCCTCGGCGGCCCGTTCACCCAGGACCCGGCGGGAGTCGAGCTCGGCGCGGGTGAGCCGGCGGCCCGTCGCGGAGGCCTCGGCGAGGATGCCGGGGTAGCCGTCCAGGTACTCCACGAACACGTCCGGCCCCGCCATCCCTGGTACCCCCGCTCTCCGCCGCGCCGTCTACCAGGCCGACCGACATCGTTCGCGCACGTTGTTCTCCGCCGTCTTTCTAACGCATGACGGGAGGCCGCGTTAAGCGGGACGACAGGGCCGGACCACGCCTTCCGCGCCGCGCTCAGCCGGTCTTCCAGCCATTGCGGGTGTCGATCCGCTCCCACTCCAGGGCCCACTGCTCCAGCCGCCGCCGCTCCATGAGCTGCCGGAGGGCCCAGAGCGAGCCGAGGACGAGGCCCGCGGTGCACAGGGCCGCCAGCGTGCCGCCGGAGACGGCGTGCAGCCGGATCTCTCCGCCGCTCAGGGGCTCGGCGGTGACCTGGCCGTGGCCGTCGGTCCAGACCCGCACGGTGGCCCCGGCCTTGGTCTTCGGCGCCACGCGCGCGTCGTCGGTGTGGGTCTGCCCGTCGGGGCCGGTCCAGCGCACCGTGGCCCACACCCGGTAGTCGGCCGGCACCCGGGAGGGCACCTTGTCGTCCGCGTTCTCCACCAGCACCGCCGAGACCAGTCGGCTGCGCGACCGCTGCTCCTCGGCGGACCGCTCCACCGCACCGACCGCGACGATGCCCGCCAGCGCCCCGCCCACCAGCGCCAGCACCCACCCGCAGAGCACCACCCACGCCTCGACCAGGTCGCAGCGGCGCCGCAGCGGACTGCGCCGCCACCGCCACATCCGTATCCGCTCGCACCGCGCCTCGTCCATCGGCCGACACCCCCTGGAGAGCACCGACAGCACATTCCCAGTGTGCGCCCGACCGGCGGACTGCGCGCTGGGGGCGCCTTCAACCCGTCACCGGGACCGAGATCGAGGTGGCCGAAAATCGACTGTCTCCAGGGTCTCAACCGACCAAGCCGCATACGGCGAAAGTCAGTTCGCCTAAGTTGGGCTCCACCTGATCAACGAAGCCACCGCAGGAGGCCGCACCGTGTCGGACGTCGATCCCCAGATCCGCGCGTCGATGGAGATACGCGCCCGCATCGACACGACGAAGCCGCACTCCGCGCGCTTCTGGAACTACTTCGTCGGCGGCAAGGACAACTACGAGGTCGACCGGGAGATCGGCGACGAGATCAAGGAGATCTTCCCGGGCCTGGTCGACGTGGCCGTCACCAGCCGGCACTTCCTGGGGCGTGCGGTGCGCCATCTGGCCGGGGAGCAGGGCATCCGCCAGTTCCTGGACATCGGCACCGGGCTGCCCACCGCCGACAACACCCACGAGGTGGCCCAGCGCGTCGCCCCGGACGCGCGGATCGTGTACGTCGACAACGACCCGATCGTGCTCGCCCACGCCAACGCCCTGCTCACCAGCACCCCCGAGGGCCGCACGGCGTACCTGGACGCCAACCTGTACGACCCGAAGGCGGTGCTGGAGGCCGCGGCGGAGACCCTCGACCTCTCGCAGCCGGTCGCCCTGATGATCCTCAACACCCTGGGTCATGTCGCCGACCACGCGCAGGCCCGCGACCTGGTGCGGCAGCTCATGGCGGGCCTGCCCTCCGGCAGTTACCTGGTGATCAGCGACAGCACGGCCACCAGCGAGGGCATGATCGCCGCCTCCGAGGCGTACAACTCGAGCGGCGCGGTGCCGTACTACGTGCGCAGCGTCGAGGAGATCGGCGCCTTCTTCGACGGCCTGGAGCTGGTGGACCCGGGCATCGTCCAGGTCACGAAGTGGCGCCCGGAGGAGACCGGCGCCCAGGCGGCCGAGGTCGCCGTCGACGCGTACTGCGGAGTGGGCCGCAAGGCCTGACCACACGGCTGACAGGGCCGTCCCCCAGGCGCGGGACGGCCCCCGAGGGGCATGATCACCGGCGTCGTGCGGGACGCCGCCGCGGGGGTGCGGCGCGCGTCCTGTTCCGTTTCTTCGGTGCGGTGTCGGTTTCAGGACTCCGCGACGTCATGTCGGGCGGGCACCTTTCGCTCGTCCCCGCTGCTTCGCCCTGTGATCCGTCCGCCCTCCCGCCGCGTGGGCGTGACGCGGAAGGACGACGTGCCCCATGTCCCTTCTCCCGCTCCCCGCCGCCACTCCCGCTCCGGCCCCCTCCCCGGCCCGCCGGTACACTCCCTCCCCCGCCCGCCTCGCCCGCCATCTGCTGACCGTGGTGCCGCTCCTGCTGATCGGCGTCTGGCTGGCGGCCGACTGGCGCGGCCTGTCCGACGGCGCCGCCCGGCTGACCACGGCCGACCCCTGGTGGCTGCTGGTCGGCGTCGCCTTCACCTGTCTGACCTGGGTGGCCGCCGCCGCGGTCCGGCAGGGCTCGATCCCCGAGCGGCTGCCGCCCCTGCTGCTGGTCGCCTCCCAGTTCGCCGCGGGCGCCGCCAACCATGTGCTCCCGGCGAGCCTCGGCGCCCACGCCGTCACCCTGCGCTTCCTCCAGGGCCAGGGCATACCCCTCCCCCGGGCCGCCGCCTCGCTCGCCCTGTACTCCCTGGTCAAACCGATCGCGAAGTCGGTCGTGCTGCTCGGCCTGCTGCTGGCCGCCCCGGAGCTGATCCGCCTGGACGGCCTGGTCCCGGACGGCGGGACGCTGCTGCCGGCCGGCGTGGCCGTGGGCACCGCACTGGCCACCCTGGCCCTGATCCTGGCCTTCGTGCGGCCGTTGCGCCGCGGCTGTCTCGGGTTCGCGCGTACCGCGCTGACCGACGCCCGACGGCTGCACACCATGCCGAGCCGGGTGCTGGCGCTGTGGGGCGGGGCGGCCGTCACGCCGTTGCTCCAGGCGGGCGTGGTGGCGTCGGTCGGGACCTCGCTGGGGCTGCCGCTGTCGTGGGCACAGCTGGTGTTCGCGTTCCTCGCTGCCAGTACCGCCGTCGGGGCCGTGCCGGCACCGGGTGGCATCGGACCGGTGGACGCGGCCCTGGTGTTCACGATGGCCGCCATGGGCGCGGCCCTCGGTCCGGCCACGGCGACCGTGATCGGCTACCGCGTGCTGACGGTGTGGCTGCCGCTGGTGCCGGGCGTGCTCATGCTGTCGGCGCTGGTGCATCGGAAGGTGCTCTGAGTACGCGTACTCATCCGGACCGGCCGAGGGCACGCCACAATCGACCCATGGCCACCTCAACTCCCTTGCACCGCACCCGCCTTGCCGTCGCGCTGGCCGCCTGTCTCGCCCTGACCGGCTGCGGGGAGCTGCGGTCCCCGGGCGCGGCGGCCACGCCCACGCCCAGCCCTTCGGGAGCCTCCCCGTACGTCGAGCCGGGCGCCGGGGACGGCGCCCCGCACTACAGCGAGAACAACGCCCACCGTCAGCCCCGCGAGATGTCCGCCGCGCACGAGAAGGACGCCCGGCGGGAGGCGGCCCGCATCGAGCCGGTGCTCGAGAAGCTGTGGAAACAGGGGAGATGGGACCCCGAGTCGGTACGGGCGGCTCTGCTCCGGCTCGGCTACGAGGAGCGGCGCGTGACGCGGAGCGGCGAGCTGATCGGCGGAAGCCTCGAAGTGCAGGAGATGCGCTCGCGGTACGAGAACGGTGAGTACGTCACGCCGGAGGGCGCCATGATCGGGCTGTGGGTCCACCCCGACGCCTGTGTCACGGCGTTCGTCCAGGAGTCGAACTTCGGAGCGTCGGCCAACGGGCCGTACCTGGAGACCGGCTGTTTCACCCCACCGGTCGGCCACTGACGGTCAGGGTCGCGCGGTGGGTTCGGAGCGGTGCCGGAGGCGGGCGGCGAGCACCGCTACGTCGTCCTCGGCGTGCCGGGCGTCGAGGCGGGCGAGCACGGTGTCGAGGACGTCCTGGACCCCGGTGGACGGGGCGAAGGTGAGCCGGGTGAGCCGGTCCAGGGAGGTGTCGATGTCCTCGCCGCGGCGCTCGACGAGCCCGTCGGTGAAGAGCAGGAGCGCCTGGGAGGGGTCGAGACGGTAGGTGGCGGGTTCGTAGCCGCCGAGGCCGGTGCCGAGGGGCGGGCCGACGGGCACCGGGATCAGCGATACCGTGCCGTCGGCGTCGATCACGGCGGGCGGCAGATGGCCGGCGCCGGCCAGGGTGACCAGGCCGCGCACGGGGTCCACGCGGGCGATGAGGCAGGTGGCCGGGCGGCGGTCAGGCTCGGCGGAGGCGATGTCGTCGAGCTGGCGCAGCACCCGGTGCGGCGGGAGGTCGGCGGAGGCCATGTAGCGCAGGGCCGAGCGGTATGCGGTCATGTCCACGGCCGCGTCCAGTCCGTGCCCCATCACGTCGCCGACGACGAGCAGCGTACGGCCGAAGTGCAGCCGTACGGTCTCGCACCAGTCGCCGCCGACCAGGGCCCGGCGACCGACCGGCAGATAGCGGATGGCGACGTCGAGGTTGGGGTGCGGGCGGCCGGGCTCGGCGAGCAGGGCGCGCTGGAGCCTGCCGACGATGCCGCTGACGGCTTCGTGCTCGCGGGCGTGCCGGATGTTCGCGGCGGCACGCTCGCCGAGGAACGTCACCAGTTCCTCTTCGGCGTGGGTGAAGGGTGGCCCCTCGCGGGCGCAGACCAGGATGGCGTAGCGGTGGTGGTGGACGGCGAGCGGGACGCAGAGGGCGGGCCGGGAGCCGCCGGAGGTCAGCCGTACCGCGCCGCCCTTCTCCCCCGTTTCGCGGGCCGTCTCGGCGGCCCAGCCGGGGTCGGGCAGCACCGCGGGGTTGCCGACGACGGCCTGGTACTCGCGACCGGCGTCGGCGCGGATCACCGCCACCGCGGCCCCCACCTGGCCGGCGACCTCCTGGGTCAGCTCGGCGCAGGTGGTGTCCTCGTCCAGGGTGGTGCCGATCCGGGCGGCGGCCGAGCGCAGCGCGCTCAGCGGGGATCCGCCGGCACCCCAGGGGGCCGAGTCGGCGGAGTCGGCCGGCTCGGCCGTCGCCGGACTCTGAAACGACTCGAACGATCGCGCCACAGCTACCACCGTAAGAGCACCCCGAACCAGAACAGGTGACGATCAGGTTTCTTCAGTTCGAACACCTGCACGTTCGGGGGTGCCCTGGGAGTCTTGCCGGCCCTCCGGCTCCCGCCGGCTCTCCGAGGCCCGTCAGCCCTCGTTCGGCGTCAGCCGCAGCGAGATGCTGTTGATGCAGTACCGCTGATCGGTCGGCGTCGCATACCCCTCACCCTCGAACACGTGCCCGAGGTGGGATCCGCATCGCGCGCACCGCACCTCCGTGCGGACCATGCCGTGCGAGGTGTCGCTGAGCAGCTCCACCGCGTCGGTGTCCTTCGGGTCGAAGAACGACGGCCAGCCGCAGTGGGACTCGAACTTGGTGGCCGACGTGAACAGTTCGGCACCGCAGGCGCGACACGAGTACACGCCCTCGGTCTTGGTGTCGGTGTACTCACCGGTGAACGCCGGCTCGGTACCGGCCCGCCGCAGCACCTGGTACTCGGCCGGCGTCAGTTCCGCGCGCCACTGCTCGTCCGGCTTCTCGACGTCGTACGACATGAGCCTCAGCCCCTCACTTCGACAGGCGGTCCAGGATCAGCGGGCCGAGGTCCGTCACGTCGCCCGCGCCCATGGTGAGAACGAGATCACCGGGCTTCGCCATTCCCGCCACCACGGACGCCACTTCGCCCTTGTCGTGCACCGGCGTCACGTCGGCGCCCGCCACCCGGGCGGCGTCGATGATCAGCTCGCTGGTGACCCCGGGGATCGGGTCCTCCCGGGCCGGGTAGATGTCCAGCACCAGCGAGGCGTCCGCGAGGGCGAGGGACTGGCCCATCTCCTTGCCCAGCTCCTGGGTCCGGGAGAAGAGGTGGGGCTGGAAGACGACCAGGATCCGGGCGTCACCGGCGGCGGCGCGCATGGCCTCCAGGTCCGCCGTCATCTCCGTCGGGTGGTGCGCGTAGGAGTCGATGACCTGCACCCCGGCGGCCTCGCCCTTGAGCTGCAGCCGCCGCTTGACGCCGGTGTACGCGGCGATCGCGGGCGCCAGCTCCGCGGCCGGGATGCCGAGCGCGGCGCCGGCGGCCAGGGCGGCGACGGCGTTGTGGGCGTAGTGGCGACCGGGCACGGAGACGGTGAAGGTGAGCTCCTGACCGTCCAGCACGACGGTCACCTCGCTCCTGAGCCCCTGGGCGACGACGGAGAGCACCCGCACATCGGCGTCGGCGGACTCGCCGTACGTCACCACCCGCACGCCGTCCAGCCGCCGGGTCAGCTCCCGCGCGCCCTCGTGGTCTGCGGAGATCACCAGGGTGCCGCCGGGCACGATCCGGCCCGCGAAGGTCTCGAAGGACTCGTAGATCTCGTCCATCGAGGCGTAGTTCGCGTGATGGTCCAGCTCCACGTTGAGCACGATCGCCACCTCGGGCGCGTACTTGTGGAAGCTGCGGTCCGACTCGTCCGCCTCGGCGACGAAGATCTCGCCCTCGCCGTGCAGCGCGTTGGAGCCGGGCGCGTCCAGGTCCCCGCCGATCGCGTACGACGGGTTCAGCCCGAGCGCGCTCAGCGAGACGGCCAGCATCGAGGTGGTGGTCGTCTTGCCGTGGGTACCGGCGACCGCGATCGGCCGCAGCCCGTCCATCAGCGCGGCGAGCGCGTCGGACCGGTGCACCACCGGAATCCCCAGCTCGGCCGCGCGGACCAGCTCGGGGTTGTCACTCCGGATCGCCGACGACACGACGACACAGCTCGCGTCGTCGGCGAGGTGCCGGGCGGCGTGCCCGATGTGCACGGTCGCGCCCAGCGCCCGCAGCGCCTCGGCGGTGGCCGACTCCTTGGCGTCACTGCCCGCGACGACGGCCCCACGCTGCGCCAGGATCTTCGCGATCCCCGACATCCCGGCGCCGCCGATGCCGATGAAGTGCGGTCGGTCCATGGCGGGGGGAAGGCCGGGTGCCATCTGCGTATCTCCCAAGATCCGGTACGACGATGAAGGTGCCCCCAGCCTATGGGGTGCGACGGCCCGCCGAGGACCTACGCCTTGCTGTGCGAGAACAGCTTCAGCACCGGCACTCCGACCTTGTGCCGGGCCCGGGAGGCCCAGTCCCGGTGGAAGAACTCCTCCACGTAGTGCGGATCGGTCAGGACGATCACCTCGTCCGCCCCGCTCTCCTCGACCAGGGACTTCAGCGCGTCCAGCGGATGATCCTCGATCAGCCGTCCGTCCGCCTCGTTCCCGGAGGCCCGCAGCGCCTGGAGGGACACCTCCAGCGCCCGCTCCCCGAACCCCTTGGCCTCGTCGCCCTCCGGCGTCTCCCCCTCCCGTGCCGCCTCGTCCAGCTCGCCGAGCGCCACGTCGTCGATGGCCCGCAGCAGGCGATCGGCCTGGTCGCCGCGGGGCTGGAGCAGCACATGGAAGGAGACCGGCTCGTCTCCGTGCAACGTGGTGACGAACTCCACGTCCGCGGACGTCAGGGCCTTCTCGATCATCAAAACGCTTCTGAACACCAGGCGCCCCTTCTCCTGCAAGGCCGTGGAAGCCCTGCGGAAACCATCCTGCCCCGTGATCGCACGGGGACTGCGAGTTTTAGTGTGCCCGCCGGAAGCTAAACGGAACGGGTGATTCCGCCGTTACGGGATCACGTCGTCGAAGCCGCCGCGCCGGAGCGCCCGTACCGGCTGAAGAGAAAGCCCTCCTCCTCCAGCAGGGACATCAGTGCGAACGTGCGGGGCTCCGGTACGGCGGGACCGTCGGCGATGCGTTGCGCATTCCCCGCCGTGAGCATCGGAGACACGGTCAGACAGATCTCGTCGAGCACCCCGGCCGCCACGAACTGCCCGAGCAGCCGCGGGCCGCCCTCGGTGAGCAGCCGCCGGTGCCCGAGCCCCGCGAGGGCCCGTACGGCAGGGGCGGGCTCGACCCCGGCGCCGTCCCCGGCGATCACCACGCGCGCGCCCGCCCGCTCCGCCGCGATCTTCCGCTCGGCGGGCGCGGCGGCCCCGGTCAGGATGACCGTCGGCACCAGCGGCGAGGTGAACAGCGGAAGAGAGAAGTCCAGGTCGAGGCCGGCCGTGACCACCGCGATGGCCGGCGCGGGCGCCTGCCCGGCCGCCTCCCGCCGCGCCGCGAACTCCGCCCGCGCGCGGGCGGGCCGATACCCCTCCTGCCGTACCGTCTGCGCCCCGACCACCACGACATCCGCCAGCGCCCGCAGGGTGCCGAAGATCCTCATGTCGGCCGCGCTGGAGATCGGCTGCGACTTGCCGTCGTACTGCGCGGCCCCGTCGAGCGTGGAGACCATGTTGGCGCGCAGCCAGGGCTCGTCGGAGTCGGGATAGGCGTAAGCCTCCGCGAGCTCGTCGAGCCCCCACTCACGGTCGGTGTTCGCGTCGGGGACTGTCGGATCGGTCACAGGGAACAGGCGTCGCATGCGGGCAGTGTTCCACGGAGGGATGCAGACGTATCCGATGAAAATTTCACACGAGGAGCGGACATGAAGGGGCGCGGGGCGGGCACGGAACGGACCGCTCCTCCACCCACCCTCTAAAATCGACAACCGTGACCGCCCGCATAGCCGAAGCCGCCCCGATCTCCCTCTGCGCCAGAGAACCGCACGTCCCCGCGGAAAGCCTGGTGGCCGAGATGGTCCCCCCACCCCGCTTCGACTCGGTCCGCTTCGGCACCTACCTCCCGGACCCGAACCAGCCCAGCCAGACGGAGGCGGTCCAGGTCCTGGAGACCTTCGCGGCCGGCCTCGGCGGAGCGCACGCGACCGGCACCGGCAGGCGCGGCTTCCTCGGCTTCGGCAGGCCCAAGGCCCCCAAGACCCCGGCGGGCCCCCGGGGCGTCTACCTCGACGGCGGCTACGGCGTCGGCAAGACCCATCTGCTCGCCTCCCTCTGGCACGCCACCCCCGCCGAGCCCTCCCTCAAGGCCTTCGGCACCTTCGTGGAGCTGACCAACCTCGTCGGCGCCCTGGGCTTCCAGCAGACGGTGCGGACGCTCTCCGGCCACCGCCTCCTGTGCATCGACGAGTTCGAGCTCGACGACCCCGGCGACACCGTCCTCGTCTCCACCCTGCTCGGCAAGCTGGTCGACGCCGGGGTCGCCCTCGCCGCCACCTCCAACACCCTCCCGGGCAAGCTCGGCGAGGGCCGCTTCGCGGCGGCGGACTTCCTGCGCGAGATCCAGGGGCTCTCCGCGCACTTCCGCCCGTTGCGCATCGACGGCGAGGACTACCGCCACCGCGGGCTGCCCGCGGCGCCGGCGCCGTTCGGCGAGGACGAGGTGACCAGGGCGGCGCACGCCACCGAGGGCGCCTCGCTCGACGCCTTCCCGCGGCTGCTGGACCACCTGGCCCGGGTCCACCCGAGCCGGTACGGCGCCCTGACCGACGGCCTGAAGGCCGTGTGCCTCACCGACGTGCAGCCGGTTCCGGACCAGTCGACGGCGCTGCGGCTCGTGGTGCTCGCGGACCGGCTCTACGACCGTGAAGTCCCGGTGCTGGCCTCGGGGCTGCCGTTCGATCAGCTCTTCAGCGAGGAGATGCTGAAGGGCGGCTACCGCAAGAAGTACTTCCGCGCGATCTCCCGGCTCACCGCGCTGGCCCGGGACGCGAAGGGACTCACCGAGGCTCCCTAGCCCGGCAACTCACCCTGGTCAAGAGCTCGTTCCCGCCATTCGTGCGCGCATTTCAGGCTCTCTTCAGCACGAAACGTTAAGTTAACCCTGCAAACAACTTTGCAGGGTTAACGTGTTTCTTGACCAGCGGTTGACCAAGTGTTGGGGCGCACAAGAGGTGCGGACTGTCCGGAGGGGGGCGCATGTTTCGAGGTAGGAACCCCTGGACCGCGATGTCGGCCCTCGGTGCCGTTCCGTTCCCCCTCCGGTTCTTCACTCCCGGCACACCCTTCGCACAAGCGCACACGCCAAGTGATGCACAGGCCAGAGCCACGCCCGGATTCATACGCGCGGCCGGCCAGGTCGTCCGCCGCTGAGAGGCGCAGCGGGCCCCCACGTCCCGCTCCGCCGCGTCCTGCCCACACCGACGCGCCATCGCCGCGCGCCAGGAGGATCACCACGTATGCAGCCCCTCATCGACAACGCCCGTAGCTTCGGACAGCGCCCTGAGGAGTTCGCCAAACTCGCCGAAGGCCAGTCCCCGCAGGTCCTCTTCATCACCTGCTCCGACTCCCGGGTCGTACCGGCCCTGATCACGGGCGCCCGCCCCGGCCAGCTCTTCGAGCTGCGCACCGCGGGCAACATCGTCCCGCCGTACGCCTCCGAGCACCCCACCAGCGAGGCGGCCACCATCGAGTACGCCGTGGAGGTCCTCGGCGTCGACGACATCGTGGTCTGCGGCCACTCCCACTGCGGTGCCGTCGGCGCGCTGGTGCGCGGCGACGACCTGGACGCCGTGCCCGCCGTGCGCGACTGGCTCACCCACGCCACCCCGCGCCCGACCGGAGCGGCCGAGGACCCCGCCGTGGCCGAGGGCGTGCAGAGCCACGTCCTGGCCCAGGTGCTGCGACTGCGGTCCTACCCGTTCATCGAGAAGAAGCTGAAAGAACGTCAACTGGCGCTGCACGCCTGGTATTACGAGGTCCACACCGGAGCCGTGCGCGAACACCGCGCGGACACGGACACGTTCGAGGCCCTGTGAGCGCGGCGATGTCCCGCTACCCCCACCTGCGGCAGGACTTCGCCGCCTCCCTGGTCGTCTTCCTGGTCGCGCTCCCGCTCTGTGTGGGGGTGGCCGTCGCCTCCGGCGTCCCGGCCGAACTGGGCCTGGTCACCGGCATCGTGGGCGGCATCGTCACCGGTCTGATGCGGGGCAGCAGCCTCCAGGTGTCGGGCCCGGCGGCGGGCCTGACCGTGCTCGTCTTCGAGGCCGTGCGGGAGTTCGGGCTGCCGGCGCTCGGGGTGATCGTGCTGGCCACCGGACTGCTCCAACTGGCCATGGGCGCCCTGCGGCTGGGGCGCTGGTTCCGCGCGATATCCCTGTCGGTCGTCGAGGGCATGCTCGCCGGGATCGGGCTGGTGATCATCGCCGGCCAGCTCTACGCGGCGGCCGGCCTCAAGGCCCCCGCCTCCGGCCTCGACAAGATCTTCGGACTGCCCGGCGCGGCGGCCGACGCGCTCGGCGACACCGAGGCCCTGGCCTCGCTCGCCGTCGGCGCGGGCACCATCGCGGTGATGGTGCTGTGGCAGCGGCTGCCGAAGAAGGTGCGGACGGTGCCGGGAGCGCTCGCCGCGGTCGTCCTGGCCACACTGGCGGTCCTCGCCTTCGATCTGCCGACGGCCAGTGTGGAGGTGCGGGGTCTGCTGGAGTCCGTCCAGCCGCCCGGCGCCGAGGCCTTCGGGGAGCTCGCCGATCCGGCGTTGCTCGGCACGGTGCTGGCGTTCGCCCTGATCGCCTCCGCCGAGTCGCTGTTCAGCGCCGCCGCGGTGGACCGGCTGCACGACGGCCCGCGCACCGAGTACGACAAGGAGCTGATGGCGCAGGGCGTGGGCAACACGGTCTGCGGCGCCCTCGGCGCGCTGCCGATGACGGCGGTGATCGTGCGCAGCTCCGCCAACGTCCGGGCGGGTGCCCGGACGAAGGCCTCCCGGGTGCTGCACGGCGTATGGCTGCTGCTGTTCGCGGCGCTGCTGCCCTCCGCGCTGGCGTTGATCCCGCTCCCCGCGCTGGCGGGCGTCCTGGTTCACGCCGGATGGAAGCTGATCCCCTTCCGCGGGGTCGTGTCGCTGTGGCGGGGGCACCGGGGTGAGGCGCTGATCCTCGTGGTCACCGCCGTCTCGATCGTCGCGGTGAACATGTTCGAGGGGGTCCTGATCGGTCTGGCCCTCTCGGTCGCCAAGACCGCTTGGGAGGCCTCGCACCTGAAGCTGGAGATCGTCGACAAGGGAGCGGGCCCGGTCCAGGCGTATCTGTCGGGCAACGCCACCTTCCTCAGGCTGCCGAAGATCCTCGACAGCCTGGAGGCCCTGCCCCAGGACCGTCCGGTGGAGCTGGACCTGTCGGGGCTGCACCACCTGGACCACGCCTGCCGTACGGCCCTGGAGAACTGGGCGCAGCGGCACAGCGCCGCCGGTACGGAACCGGTGAAGGTCACCGCGCCCTGACCCGAGCGAGCCTGCCCGGCGCCGGATCGCGGACCGCACGTGTCCTGCATCCGAGCGCCGGGCATATCGTTACAAGAAGGGCGCTTCGCAGGCCTCTGGGCGAGGAGGTCGTCATGGTCGAGGAACTCCTGGTGGCGGCCGCGACGGCGGCTTCGGTGAGCGCGGTGTACCTCGCCGCGGCGGCCAGGGTCGTCAAGCAGTACGAGCGCGGAGTCGTCCTGCGCCTCGGCCGGCTCCGGGGCAATGTGCGACAGCCCGGCTTCACACTGGTCGTCCCGATGGTGGACCGGCTCCACAAGGTCAACATGCAGATCGTCACCATGCCCGTACCGGCCCAGGAGGGCATCACCAGGGACAACGTCACCGTGCGGGTGGACGCGGTCGTGTACTTCAAGGTGATCGACGCGGCGAGCGCGCTCATCAAGGTCGAGGACTACCGCTTCGCCGTCTCCCAGATGGCACAGACCTCCCTGCGCTCGATCATCGGCAAGAGCGAGCTGGACGATCTGCTCTCCAACCGCGAGAAGCTCAACCAGGGCCTGGAGCTGATGATCGACAGCCCGGCGGTGGGCTGGGGCGTGCAGGTCGACCGGGTCGAGATCAAGGACGTGTCCCTGCCGGAGACCATGAAGCGCTCCATGGCCCGCCAGGCCGAGGCCGACCGCGAACGCCGCGCCCGCGTGATCAACGCCGACGCGGAGCTGCAGGCGTCGAAGAAGCTCGCCGAGGCCGCGCAGCAGATGGAGGACACCCCGGCGGCACTCCAGTTGCGCCTGCTCCAGACGGTGGTGGCGGTCGCGGCGGAGAAGAACTCGACGCTGGTGCTGCCGTTCCCGGTGGAGCTGTTGCGCTTCCTGGAGAAGGCCCAGCAGCCGCCCGAGCTCCACGAAGGAAAGTGAACACGCTCTACGCGCGTGGTTCACCTGGCCGGAGCCAGATGGTAGACACGGCGTCACCAATGTCCTGTCCGCCAGCAGGAAGGTTCCGCCATGCCCGAGTACGGCAATCAGACCCGCCGTCAACTGCTCGCCCGGACCGGCGCCCTGGGCGCCTCGATCACCTTCGCCGGAAGCCTCGGCGAACTCTTCGCCGGCACCGCGGCGGCGCAACCCCTGGGTCACACGGGGTACGGCCCGCTGGTCCCCGACCCGAAGGGTCTGCTGGACCTGCCGGAAGGCTTCCGCTACCGCGTGCTGTCCCGCGAGGGCGACCCCCTGCGCTCCGGAGAGGGCACGGTGCCCTCGAACCACGACGGCATGACCGCCCTGCCCGGCCGCCACGGCCGGCTCCACCTGGTCCGCAACCACGAGAACCGCAACACCGCGAAGCTCCCCGTCCCCACGGTCGAGGGCCTGACGTACGACCCGCAGGGCAAGGGCGGCTGTACGGCGCTGACCCTGGATCCCCGCGGCCGGGTCCTGTCCGAACGGGTCGCCATCGCCGGCACGGCGGTCAACTGCGCGGGCGGGCCGACCCCTTGGAACACCTGGCTGACCTGCGAGGAGACCGAGGACAAGGCGGGCACGAACGGCTACACCAAGGACCACGGCTTCATCTTCGAGGTGGACCCGGCCGACCCGCACCGCAGCGGCGCGGTACCGCTCACCGCGATGGGCCGCTTCCAGCACGAGGCGATCGCCGTGGACCCGAGAACGGGCATCGTGTACGAGACCGAGGACGCCTTCCAGAAGCCGTTCGGCCTGTTCTACCGCTTCCTCCCCGACCGGCCGCTGGGCGGCTGCGGTTCGCTGCGCGCGGGCGGCCGGCTCCAGGCGATGCGGGTGCCGGGCGTACCGGACCTGTCGTCGGTCCAGGAAACGGGCGCGAGCTTCGACGGCGTCGAATGGGTGGACGTACCGGACCCCCTGGCGGCCGAAACCCCCATCCGCCTGCAGGACTTCGGCAGCCGGGGCATCACCCACGCGCAGAAGCTGGAGGGCTGTTACTGGGGTGGCCGCTCGGTCTACTTCGTCTCGTCGTTCGCCCGCAGCTCCGAGGGCTCGGCCGGCGACCACTACGGCCAGATCTGGCGTCTCGACCCCGCCCGGCGCCGGCTGACCCTCGTGGTCGTCTTCGGCCCCGACACGGACGTCCAACTCCCCGGTGAGTCCCCAGACAACATCTGCCTGGCTCCCAGCGGCGGCCTCATGGTCTGCGAGGACGGCAACGGCGCGCAGCACGTGTACGGGGTCACCCGGCACGGCGAGGTGTACGCGATGGCCCGCAACGCCCAGAACATCGGCACCCAAGAGGCTCCCGAATGGGGTGAGTTCGCCGGGGTCACCTTCTCCCCCGACGGCGAGACGATGTTCGTCAACTGCTACGCGCCGGGCACGACCTTCGCGGTCACGGGCCCCTGGCGGAGGTAGCCGACAGCGGGGCCGTCACGGATAATCTGCGTGACGCAGCCATCATGAGGCCCCGGGGGTCAGCTCATGCCGAACGGAATCCGCGCCGCGGTCACGGCGGCCGCGCGGCGCCACCATGCCGCCTACACGCTGTTCAACCAGGCCATGGCCGAACGGCTCGGGCTGCACCCCACCGATCTGCAGTGCGTGAGCCTGCTCAGCCTGGAGCCCCGGCCGCGCACCACGGGCGAGATCGCACAGCTGACCGGGCTGACCTCCGGTTCCGCCACCCGCCTGGTGGACCGGCTGGAGCGGGCCGGACTCGCCGCTCGGCAGCCCGACGCGCACGACCGGCGCAAGATGCTGGTCCGCCTCACCCCGGACCGGACCCCGGAGATCGAGGCCGCCTGGGAGGCCCCCGGCCGGGCCTTCGACCAGGCCCTGGACGAGTTCACCGACGAGGAACTCGCGGTGGTCGAGCGGTATCTCGAGCGCATGACCGGGGTCGGCGGCGAGCAGACGGAACGGCTGCGCGGCCTGCCGGGCGGGTGATATCCACCCGCCCGGCAGGCCGCCACGCCCGGTATGAACGATTAATCCTCATATGTTCATACGGTGATCACTTCCGTACGCCGTGTCACCGCCGCCTGTGTCCTGGGCGCCACGCTCACCGCCCTCGCCGCCTGTGGGGCCGAGCCGGAGGCGCCCCGGGCCGCCCGTCCGGCCCCGTCCGCCACCTCCGCCGCGCCGTCCGAGCCGCCGACGCTCGCGCCGGGGCCCGCCGGTCTGACCCCGGTCTTCAGCAACGGCCCCCGGACGCCGGACAAGACCGTCGCCCTCACCTTCGACGCCGACATGACCGCCGATCAGGGGCCCCGGGCGGTGGGTGGGGAACGGTTCGACAACCCGGGGCTGATCTCGGCGCTGCGCGAGCTGAAGGTGCCGGCGACCGTGTTCATGACCGGCCGATGGGCCGAGGAGTACTCCCGGCAGGCGCGGGAGATCGGACGGGACCCGCTCTTCGAGGTGGCCAACCACTCCTACAGCCACTACGCCTTCACCGACGACTGCTACGGGCTGCCGACCGTCTCCGAGGGGCGGATGCGGGCCGACGTCGAGCGGGCCTACGCCGCCTTCCGCGCGGCGGGAGTGCCGGACGCCATGCCGTACTTCCGTTTCCCCGGCGGGTGTTACGACCGGCGGGCGCTGAAGGCGCTGACCCCGGCCGGGGTGACCGCCGTGCAGTGGGACGTGGTGAGCGGGGACGCGTTCGCCACGGACGCCGACGCCGTGGCCCGGCAGGTGCTGGACGGGGTGCGGCCGGGGTCGGTCGTCGTCATGCACTGCACCCGCAGCGCCGCCCCGACCACCGAACGCGCCGTCCGCACGATCGTGCCCGAGCTGCGGCGCCAGGGCTTCCGGTTCGTCAAGGTGTCCGAACTGGTCGGGGCCGCCGGGAACCGGCGCTGAGCGTTCTACGCTGGAGACATGAGCGATACCGACTACTGCACGATCGCCGACGCGACGAAGCCGCCCAAGGCCGACGGTCCGCCGTACGCGGAGTGTGTGCTGTGCCGGGAGCCGACCGAGTACCCGGAGTCGTACAAGGGCATCACGTTCTGTCCCGTGTGCGAGTGGCGGGAGGCCGAGCGGACCTCCTGCTCAGGGTGACCGGCGGGAGCTGAGCGCACAGGCCGGAGCGATCGCGTCCGGCTGGCAGACTGGGAGGGGTGAGCCATGAAGTCGACGCCCGCGATGAGGCGCCCCAGTTCGTCCTGCCCCTCGTCGTCCGTATCGAGCGGGACGCTCCGCCCGCCCGTACCGACGCTCTGGAGACCGCCGCCCGTGCCGTGCTGGTGATGCTCGCGGACGAACGGTCCGTCGGGGACGGGGAGTGGGCCTCGGCCGTGCGGGACTGGCAGGACGCCCGGATTCGCAAGGTCGTACGGCGGGCTCGCGGGGCCGAGTGGCGGCGGGCCGAGGCGCTGCCCGGGATCACCGTGACGGGGAAGTCGGCGCAGGTGCGGGTGTTTCCGCCGGTGCCGTTGGACGGATGGCCCAAGGAGCTGGCCAAGCTGCAGGTCTCCGGCACCGATCTGGACGACCCTGAGCCGCCGGTGGCCGCGGATGCCACGGCGCCCGTGCTCTGGCTCAACCCCGAGCTCGACATGTCGGCCGGGAAGGCGATGGCCCAGGCCGGGCACGGGGCCCAGCTCGCCTGGTGGGCTCTGTCCGACGAGGAGCGCGCGGCCTGGCGGGACGCGGGCTTCCCCCTCGCCGCACGCGCGGCGGCCCCGGACCGCTGGCAGGACCTCACCACGAGCGGGCTGCCCGTCGTACGGGACGCGGGCTTCACGGAGATCGCCCCGGGTTCGTGCACCGTGGTCGCCGATCACCCGGCGCTGCGTTAGCGGGCAACCTCAAATGTTGCTCTGAGACCCCGTCCTGGGGGATTCACCGGCCTCGGTCACGGCCATACCCCCTCCACGCGCGTGAAGGAGGGGGACGAGCATGAGGCGACTGGGTACGGGGATCGGGTGGCGGCCGGAGATCGCGGACGCCGTGGAGCGGATGCCGGGCATCGACTGGGTCGAGGTGGTCGCCGAGAACGTGTGTCCCGGGCACCTGCCCGAGTCGCTGCTGCGGCTGCGCGAGCGCGGGGTCACCGTCGTCCCGCACGGCGTCTCGCTCGGGCTCGGCGGCGCGGACCGGCCCGACGAGGCCCGCCTGACCGCCCTCGCCGAGCGGGCCGAGGCGCTGGGCTCGCCGCTGGTCACCGAGCACATCGCCTTCGTACGGGCGGGCGGCCCGCTCACCGCCTCCCCGCGCCTGGAGGCGGGTCATCTACTGCCGGTGCCGCGCACCCGGGACGCCCTCGCCGTGCTGTGCGAGAACGTCCGGATCGCCCAGGACGCGCTGCCCGTCCCGCTCGCGGTCGAGAACATCGCCGCACTGATCTCCTGGCCGGGTGAGGAGATGACCGAGGGGCAGTTCCTCTACGACCTCGCAGACCGTACCGGCGTACGGCTGCTCATCGACGTCGCCAACCTGCACACCAACCACGTCAACCGGGGCGAGGATCCCGCCGCGGCGCTCGCCGAACTCCCCCTGGAGGCCCTCGCGTACGTCCATGTCGCGGGCGGTTTCGAGCGGGACGGCGTCTGGCACGACAGCCACGCCCACCCGGTCCCGCGCCCTGTTCTGGACATCCTGACCGACCTCGCCTCCCGGATCGCACCGCCCGGCGTCCTGCTGGAGCGCGACGAGAACTTCCCGGAACCGGCCGAACTGGAGCGGGAACTGGCGGACATCCGGGCGGCCGTCGACAAGGGCGGCGCCCCCCGAGACGCCGCGCACCCCGCACCAGCCACCGCTGCCGCACCGGCTCCCCCTGCCGGACCCGCCACTCCTGCCGAACCGGCCTCCCCGGCCGCCCGGGACCGTCTCGCCCTCGCCCAGACCGCGCTGCTCTCCGCACTGGTCGCCGGGACGCCCGTGCCCGAGGGCTTCGACCGCACCCGCCTCGGCGTGCAGGCGCGGGCGCTCGCGGGGAAGCGGGCGGACGTGGTGGCGAAGGTCGCGCCCGAACTGCCCGTGATCCTCGGCCCGAAGTACCGTCCGACCTTCCTCGCCTACGCCCAGCGCACCCCGATGACCAGCGGCTATCGACGCGACGCGCTCCACTTCGCCGGACAACTGCTGGATGGGGAAGGGGCGTTGGACGCCACGGTCCGCGAGGACCTGCGGGTGTGGTGGCTGGACCGCTCGGGCCCGGCCCCGCGTTCGCCCTCGCGGCTGGCGCGGATACGGCGCTCCCTGAGCCGCCGGTGACCCAGAGGCCCGCGATGAACCGGAACGTCACATACCCGCAACGCTGCGTCCGTATCGTGAATAAGGCATGGCGTTCAAACGAGCCTTTGGCATAGAAACACGGCATGTTCTGGGTCCTTCTCCTGCTGCTGGCCTGGGCCGTCGCCGGCACCGCCTGCACCCGGCTGTGCCTGGCCGCCGTCCACGCGGCGGCCGCGGACGTGAACGCGGGCCGCGAACACGATCTGACGCTGTACGAGGCCGCGTTCCTGTCGGGTGGCCCCCGGCGGGTCGCCGACCTGACCCTGGTCTCCATGGCCCGCCAGCGGCGCCTGCTGCTCGCGCACACGGGCTGGGCGACGGTGGTCGACCCGCGCGGCCGGGACGACATCGAACGCTCCGTCATAGGCGCCATCGGGCCCGAGGGTCAGTCCCGGATAGCCCCGGTGCGGGACGCCGCCGCGGGTGCCGAAGCCGTGGGGAGCCTGGCGGAACGGCTCGTGCGGGCGGGCCTCGCGGTGCCCGACGGAGCCCGCACCGGCATCGCGGCGGCGGTCCGCCAGGTGCAGTTCGCGGCGGCGGCCGTCCTCGCGCTCGGCGCGACCGCGCTGCTCATGCCGGGCGCCGCCGACATGCCCCGCCACCTGGTCGCCCTCTGGTTCGGGCTGCCGCTCACACTCACCCTGAGCTGCCTGGCCATCGCGCGCGTCGAGATCCACCCGTACTCGCGCTGGGCCTCCCCCGCCGGACAGCGGCTGTTGGGCACCCTCGCCCGGCACACGGGCGGCGCGGACGACCGGACGTATCTCACCACGGTCGCCGTACGCGGCGTCCGCGCGATCGGCGAGCCGGATCTGCGGGCGGCCTTCGAGCACCGCGATTCCCTCAGGCGCGGCTGACGCGCCAGGGGGCGCACAGGGGGCATTGGCGCCGACACCGGCCGCGCGGTGCTTGCCTTCGCCGACCCACGAACGAAACATCCCTTTTGTTGCGTCCGCGCACCGAAGGGACACGCGATGAGAGCCCCCGCCCTCTACTCGGCCGCCGGGTCGTTGCTCCTGACCACCCTCACGGCCGGCCCGGCCGGTGGCGCGGAGGCCGTCCCCGGTCTCGCCGAACTGCGCGGCACGGCGGTGGCCGCCGCGCGCGCGAAGGCAGCCGGCGTCGACTTCGGCTCCTGCGCCGAGGGACAGGACATGCCGGGCGGCTTCCAGTGCGGCACGGTGAGCGTTCCGCTCGACTACGCCGAGCCGCACGGCAAGCAGATCAGACTGACGGTCAGCCGGGTGCGGGCCACCCACAAGGACCCGCACAACAGCAAGCGCCGGGTGCCGCGGCAGGGCTCCCTCGTCTTCAACCCGGGCGGTCCCGGCGCCTCGGGCCTGTACTTCCCGCTGATCGGTCTGATGCCCGAGTGGAAGCGCCTCGGGGCGGCCTACGACCTCGTCGGCTACGACCCGCGTGGGGTGGGCCGCAGCGCGCCCCTGTCGTGCCAGGACCCCAGGAAGTTCTTCAAGGGCCCCTCGCCCGCCCCCACGCACCCCTCGGAGACGTACAAGCGCGAACGCGTCGCGCAGGCCAAGGCGTACGCGCGCGGCTGCGCCCAGCGGTCCGGCAGCGCGCTGCGGCACTACCACTCCCTCAACAACGCCCGTGACCTGGACGTGCTGCGGGCCGCGCTGGGCGAGGAGAAGCTGACGTTCATGGGCGCGTCGTACGGCACGTACTACGGCGCCCTGTACGCGTCCCTCTTCCCCTCGCACGTCCGGCGCATGGTGTTCGACGCGGCGGTGAACCCGGATCCGGAACAGGTCTGGTACCGCAACAACCTCGACCAGTCGGCGGCGTTCGAGGACCGCTGGGCGGACCTGCGGGAGTGGATCGCCCGGCACCACGCGGTGTACGGCCTCGGAAACACCCCGGCGAAGGTGCTGCGCAGCTATGAGCGGGCGAGCGCCCGGCTCGCCGCTCAACCGGCGGGCGGGACGGTGGGACCCGGGCAGTTGCAGGGGGTGTTCCTCCAGGCCGCGTACTACGACGACTACTGGCCGCACCGTGCCGAGGCCCTGTCGGCGTATCTGAAGGGCGATCCGCAACCGCTGATCGACATCGCGTCGCCGGTGACGGAGGCGGCCGTCGAGGCGGAGAACAGCAAGGCGGTCTACACGGCCGTCGAGTGCAACGACGCGCCCTGGCCGACCGAGTGGAGGGTGTGGGACCGGGACAACACCCGGCTCGCGCGAGTGGCGCCGTTCGAGACCTGGGACAACGTGTGGACGAACCTGCCCTGCGCGTTCTGGCCCGCGCCGCGTCAGCGGCCTCTCGACGTCCGGACGGGGCCGGGTGAGCTGCCGCCCACGCTGATCCTGGCCGCCGAGTGGGATGCCGCGGCGCCCTACGACGGGGCGCTGGAGCTGCGCCGACGGTTGTCGGACTCGGTGCTGGTGACCGAGCGGGACGCGGGGACGCACGGGATCGCGGGCGGGCCCAACAAGTGCGTCAACGCCTATGTGGACGCATATCTGCTGGAGGGGCGGCTGCCGGTGCGGCGCGCCGCGTGCGCGCCGCGTCCGGAGCCGCGTCCCGCCCAGGACGAGGGTGCTCAGGCCAGGTCGGCGACCAGGTCGCTGACCGACTTCCGGCGGCCCGTGTAGAACGGGACCTCCTCGCGCACGTGCATCCGCGCCTCCGACGCCCGCAGGTGGCGCATGAGGTCGACGATGCGGTACAGCTCGTCCGCCTCGAAGGCGAGGATCCACTCGTAGTCGCCCAGCGAGAACGAGGCGACCGTGTTGGCGCGGACGTCGGGGTAGCCGCGGGCCATCTTGCCGTGGTCGGCGAGCATGCGGCGGCGGTCCTCGTCGGGCAGCAGGTACCAGTCGTAGGAGCGCACGAAGGGGTAGACGCTGACGTAGTCGCGGGGCGTCTCGTCGGCGAGGAACGCCGGGATGTGCGAGCGGTTGAACTCGGCGGGGCGGTGCAGCGCCATGTTCGACCAGACCGGCTCCAGCGCGCGGCCCAGCCGGGTGCGGCGGAAGAGGTTGTACGCCTCCTGCAGCTGGTCGCTGGTCTCGGCGTGCCACCAGATCATGACGTCGGCGTCGGCGCGCAGCCCGGACACGTCGTACGTGCCGCGGATCGTCACGTCCTTGGCGGCGAGCTGGTCGAACAGCTCCTGGACCTCGTCGGCGTAGCCCGCGCGGTCCTCGGGGAGCGCGTCCTTCAGCCTGAAGACGGACCAGAGGGTGTAGCGGATGACCTCGTTGAGGTCCTTGGCCAGCTTGCCCTTGTTCGGGATCCTGCCGGACTCGGTGGTGGGGGCGTCGTCACTCATGTCCCTTATTCTCCTGCTCCTCCGTGCAGACTCTGCACCGGGTGGGCGGTGAGCTCCCGCGCTGCGCGCAGGTCACCGTGGATCTGGTCGACGGCCGCGTACGCGCTCGCGACACAGGCCGGGATGCCGACGCCGTCGTAGGCGGCCCCGCACACGGCCAGTCCGGGGACGCGGTCGACGTGGTCGCGGATGCGGGCCACGCGCGCGTGATGGCCGACGGGGTACTGGGGCAGGCCGTCGGTCCAGCGGGTGACCCGGCTCTCGACGGGGGTGGCGTCCAGGCCGGTCGCGGCCTTCAGGTCGTGCCGGGAGACCTCGACGAGGCCCGCGTCGTCCCGCTGGAGGATCTCCGTCTCGCCGTACCGCCCGACCGAGGTGCGCAGGACGAGCAGGTCCGGGTTCTCCTCGGCGATCCAGCCCCACTTCTGGGAGGCGAAGGTCGAGGCCTTGATGGTGCGGCCGTCGACCGGCGGCACCAGGAAGCCGCTGCCCTCGGGGAGGGCGAGGTCGGCGCGGCGGTAGGCGAGGGTGACCAGGGCCATGGAGGCGTATTCGACGACGGACAGCTCGGCCGCGGCGGCCGGGGCCTCGGCGCGCAGCAGCTCGGCGGCGGCCGGGGCGGGGAGCGCGACGATCACGGCGTCCGCGTGCAGCGTCCGGTCGCCGGTGCCGACCCGCCAGCCCTCGCGGTCGCGGCGCAGCTCCGTGACCCGCGCGCCCCTGACGATCTCGCCGCCCCGGGCCCGCACCGACTCCGCGACCGCGAGCGGGAGCGTGCCGATGCCGCCCTCGATGCCCATGAACACCGGGCCGGTCTGCTGAGCCGTCGCGGCCCTGGCCTGGATCTCGCGGACCGCCTCGGTCAGGGAGTCGTGGGTTCGAGCGGCCTGGAAGAGTTGCGGGACGGCCGAGCGCATGGAGATGCGGTAGGCGTCGCCCGCGTACACCCCGCCCAGCAGCGGCTCGACCAGGCGGTCGACGACCTCGCGGCCGAGGCGTTCGGCGACGTAGGCCCCGACCGCCACGTCGTCGCCGATCTCGGTGCGGGGCAGTTCGGCGTCGCGCCCGATCCGGGTGAGGCCCTCGTCGGAGAGCACCCCGGCCAGCGCGGCGGCGGTGCCGGGCACGCCCATGACGTGGCCCTTGGGCATGGGGCGCAGGGCGCCTCGGGTCCACAGGGAGGCACTGGCGGTGGCGGGCGGCTGGAGGCGGTCGGCGAGACCGACTTCGCGGGCCAGACCGACGGCCTCGGGACGGCGGGCCAGCATCGACTCGGCGCCGAGGTCCACGCGGACGCCCGCGATCTCGCCGGGCAGCAGCTTGCCGCCGATCCGGTCGGCGGCCTCCAGCACGGTCACGCGTCTGCCCTCGCCCACCAGCCGGTGGGCCGCCGCGAGGCCGGCGATCCCGCCGCCGATGACGACGACCTGTCCCTGTTCCGCTGGAGTGTCCGCTGCGTGCATGATCCCACTCTCTCAAACCCCACCGACCGTCCCGCCAGGGCCGTTGGGCCCCAAGGCGCCACGCCCGTGTGCCCGGCCCGAGTCCCGACCGTGACCGCATCGGAACCGGACGGGCCCAACGTCCGGGACGCCTCCGGCGTCGAAGGAGCATCAAGTCGTCACGACCCTCGGGGGGTTACGCCTCATGCGATCACGACGTTCCGTTCGACCCGTCCATGCCGTCGCCGGTCTCCTGCTGGCCGCGGCCCTCGCCCTCACCGGGTGCAGCGGGGCCTCCGACTCCGGTGGCGACGCCGCGGGCAGCAAGGAGGCCGGCATGTCCCAGCAGGACGGCGCCGCGGCCGCGGACTCCGGCAGCTCCGGCGCGAAGGCGGACGCGCCGCCCAAGGTCACCGCGAGCCACATCATCCGCACCGCCTCGCTGACCGTGCAGGTCAAGGACGTGCCGAAGGCTCTCGACGAGGCCCGCACGACCGCCGAGACCGCGGGCGGCTTCGTCGGCAACGAGACGACGACCCGGGACGGCAGGGGCAACGAACGCACCCGTGTCGTCCTGCGCGTGCCCGTCGACTCCTACGCGGACGTCCTCGCCGACCTGGAGGGCACCGGCAAGCTGATCGACCGCACCGCCAAGGCGCAGGACGTCACCGAGCAGGTCGTCGACGTGGAGAGCCGGATCAAGTCGCAACGGGCCAGCGTGGCCCGGATCCGGGAGCTGATGGACCAGGCCACCAAGCTGAGCGACGTGGTGACGCTGGAGGGCGAGCTGAGCACCCGCCAGGCCGACCTGGAGTCACTGCTCGCCCAGCAGGCCTCCCTGAAGGACCGCACGAGCCTCGCCACCATCACCCTGTCGCTGTCCGAGACACCGGTGAAGAAGGCGGTGGCCGAGGACGACGACCCGGGTGTCGTGGACGCGCTGACGGGCGGCTGGGACGCCTTCGTGACGATGCTGCGGTGGATCGTCATGGCGGTCGCGGCGGTGCTGCCGTTCGCCGTGGGCGCGGCCCTGGTCTTCGTGCTCTGGTGGTGGCTGGTCCGCCCGCGCGGGCCCCGCCGCGCACCGGAACCGAGCGGGCGCGAGGAGGGCTGACGCGAGCCTGAAATGATCGGCACCCGTAGCGTGTTCGCATGAACATGAGCCTTGGGCGGGGTACGAGGGAACGGCTGGTCGTGATCGGTGGCGACGCCGCGGGGATGTCCGCGGCGTCGCAGGCGCGGCGGCTGAGGAGCGCCGGGGAACTGGAGATCGTGGCCTTCGAACGTGGCCACTTCTCCTCCTACTCGGCGTGCGGCATCCCCTACTGGGTCGGCGGCGAGGTCCGGGAGCGGGACGACTTGATCGCCCGTACGCCCGAGGAGCACCGCGCGCGGGACATCGATCTGCGCATGCGCACCGAGGTCACGGAGATCGACGTGGCGGGCCAGCGGGTACGCGCGCGTGACGTCGATTCCGGGGCCGAGTCCTGGACGTCGTACGACAAACTCGTGATCGCCACCGGTGCCCGCCCGATCCGGCCCGACATGCCGGGCGCCGACGCGCCGGGGGTGCACGGGGTGCAGACCCTCGACGACGGGCAGGCGCTGCTCGACACGCTGGAACGCACGCGTGGCCGCCGCGCGGTCGTGGTCGGCGCCGGTTACATCGGCGTGGAGATGGCCGAGGCGCTCATCAACCGCGGCTACGAGGTGACCGTCGTCAACCGCGGCAAGGAGCCGATGTCGACGCTCGACCCGGACATGGGCCGGCTGGTGCACGAGGCCATGACCGGCCTCGGCATCACCATGGTCGACGACGCCGAGGTCACCAAGATCCTCACCGGGGACGACGGCAGGGTCCGGGCGGTGGCGACGGAGGACGCCGAGTACCCGGCGGACGTCGTCGTGCTCGGCATCGGGGTCCGCCCGGAGACGGCGCTGGCGCGGGCGGCGGGCCTGCCGCTCGGCAAGTACCAGGGACTGCTCACGGACCTCGCGATGCGGGTGCGCGGCCACGAGAACATCTGGGCGGGCGGCGACTGCGTGGAGGTCCTCGACCTGGTCTCGGGCCGGGAGCGGTACATCGCCCTCGGCACCCACGCCAACAAGCACGGCCAGGTCATCGGCACCAACGCCGGCGGCGGCTACGCCACGTTCCCCGGGGTCGTCGGCACCGCGGTCAGCAAGGTCTGCGACCTGGAGATCGCCCGCACCGGCCTGCGCGAGAAGGACGCGCGCCGGGCGGGCCTGCAGTTCGTCACCGCCACCGTCGAGTCGACCAGCCGGGCCGGTTACTACCCCGGCGCCGGCCTGATGACGGTCAAGATCCTCGCCGAGCGTCGCACCGGACGGCTGCTGGGCGTGCAGATCGTGGGCCGGGAGGGCGCGGCGAAGCGCGTGGACGTCGCCGCCGTGGCCCTCACCGCGGGCATGACGGTGGAACAGATGACGTCCCTGGACCTCGGCTACGCCCCGCCGTTCAGCCCGGTGTGGGACCCCGTGCTGGTGGCGGCCCGCAAGGCCACGAAGGCCGTCGCGGGCTCGTGACCGTCGCGGGCTCGTGACCGTCGCGGGCTCGTCGGCGCCGGGGCTCAAGACCGTCGGGGGTTCCTAGGCCGTCCCGCTGATCCTCGGCAGCGAGGCCACGGAGGCGCTCGGCTGGGCGGCGGCCACCGACTGCTCCCCGGCGCCCGACCCCGACGCCGACCCCGTTCCCGTCCCGGGCCTGGCGTGGGCGGCCGAGGTCCGCACGGTCCGCAGCCGGTGGCTCACCGCCTCGTCCAGCGTCACCGGACGTCCCGCCTGCGCGGCGAGCCGCCCGGCCTCCTGACCCAGCCGTGCGACGTCCTCCCACGGCAGCCGCACCACCACGGAGAGCTCCGCCTCACCATCAGGCAGCGCGTGCATCGAAGGAGCAACTCGATCGTTCATCGCCCGTCCTCACGTAGACCCGGTTGTCGACCCGGCTGAGAAGCCATACGCGCGCGGGCACACCGGTGTTCACCGATTCCCCGACCCCATCCGGGGAAGAAGGAAATCGTGGTCATACCCGTCCATGACGTGAACCCCGTACGCGGTACTCCCTGGGTGACGTACGGCCTGATCGCCGCGAACGTCCTCGTCTTCCTCGCCATGCCGGGCACGTTCACGGTGCCCGGGGCGAGCCGTCTGGCCCAGACCTGTGAACTGCACGCCTTCCTGGACCACTACGCGGCGGTGCCGCGGGAGTTGATCCACGACCAGCTGCCCCGCCTGGTGCCGACCGGCGACGTCGCGGTCGGGCCGCAGGGTCCCGGCTGTGTCATCGGCGAGCCGGGCTACGACAAGTCGCCCGTGCTGTCGGTCTTCACGGCGATGTTCCTGCACGGCGGCTGGCTGCACCTGCTCGGCAACATGCTCTTCCTGATGATCTTCGGCAACAACATCGAGGACCGCATGGGCCATGTGCGGTTCTTCCTCTTCTACGTCGTCTGCGGCTACGCGGCCGGTTACGGCTTCGCGCTGCTCAACGACGGCTCCGGGGACCCGCTGATCGGCGCCTCGGGGGCCGTCGCCGGGGTGCTGGGCGCCTATCTGGTGCTGTATCCGAAGGCCAGGGTGTGGGTCCTGGTGCCCTTCCTGATCTTCCTGCCGCTCCGGCTGCCGGCCTGGCTGGTGCTGGGCTTCTGGTTCGGGCTGCAGGCGGTGTACTCGTCCGGCGAGGGCGTCTCCGACGCCGGGACCGTGGCGTACACGGCGCATGTCGTGGGCTTCCTCGCGGGCATGCTGCTCGCCTGGCCGCTGAAGCCCGGCACACCACCGCCGCCGGAGCCGCGCGGCCTGCTCTTCGGCAGACGGGCCCGGCCCCGGGAGACGTGGTGAGTCAGCGCGCGGTGCGGGTGTGGACGTACTCCACGAGCCGGGTCAGCGCGTCCGGGTCCGTGTTCGGCATGACGCCGTGGCCGAGGTTGAAGACATGGCCCTCGAGGCCCGCCGCCGCGTCCAGGACCTCCTGCGTCCTGGTCTCGACCGCCTCCGTGGTGGAGAACAGCACGGTCGGGTCGAGGTTGCCCTGGAGTGCCTTGCCGGGGCCGACCCGGCGGGCGGCCTCGTCGAGCGGGACGCGCCAGTCGACGCCGACGACGTCCGCGCCGGCCTCGCCCATCAGGCCGAGCAGTTCGCCGGTGCCGACGCCGAAGTGGATGCGCGGGACGCCGTAGCCCTCGACCGCCTTGAAGACCTTCGCCGAGGCGGGCATCACCGAGCGGCGGTAGTCGGCCGGGGCGAGCGCGCCGACCCAGGAGTCGAAGAGCTGGACCGCGGAGGCGCCGGCCTCGATCTGGACCTTCAGGAAGCCGGCCGTGATGTCCGCGAGCCGGTCGAGCAGCTCGGCCCACAGCTCGGGGTCGCCGTACATCATCGCCTTGGCGTTCTCGTACGTCCGCGACGGACCGCCCTCGACGAGGTAGCTCGCGAGGGTGAAAGGCGCGCCCGCGAAACCGATCAGCGGGGTGGAGCCGAGCTCGCGGGTGAGCAGGCCGATGGCCTCGGTGACGTAGGAGACGTCCTCGGGCGTGAGGTCGCGCAGCCGCGCCAGGTCGGCGCGGGTGCGGATCGGGTTCTCGACGACCGGGCCGACTCCGGGCTTGATGTCGAGGTCGATGCCGATGGCCTTGAGCGGGACGACGATGTCACTGAAGTAGATCGCCGCGTCCACGTCGTGCCGACGCACGGGCTGGAGGGTGATCTCGGTGACCAGCTCGGGGCGCATGCACGACTCGAGCATCGGGATGCCCTCGCGCACCTTGCGGTACTCCGGCAGGGACCGGCCGGCCTGCCGCATGAACCACACGGGAGTGTGCGGCACGGGCTCGCGGCGGCAGGCCTTGAGGAAGGCGGAGTCGTGCGTGGCGGTCGGCGTCGTCTCGTGTGCACTCACGCGGAAAGTCTCGCACGGCGGCGCGGGTGCGCCGTTCCCACCCGGGCCGGGCTGAACAGAGCGGGTGTCTAGGCCAGCGCGGCGGCTCCGTTCCCCTTAACCTTCCCGCATGGCTGCGGCTCAGGGACGACTGTCGGACGGCACTGGTGGGATGGACGACGCGAAGGACGAGGACGGGGAGGGAAGCGGGTCGGGTGTTCCGCCGGCTTTCCAGGCCGCGGTCCAAGCCCTGCGCGGCAGCCGGCTGAGGCCGCAGATCGAGGTGGAGGCCACCCGCCCGCCGCAGCGGCTCGCCCCGCACGCGTACGCGCTGGAGGCGACCGTGCTCGACGGCGACCAGGACCTGGCCGACGGCCGGCTGGTGCTGCTGCACGACCCGGCCGGGCACGACGCCTGGCGCGGCACGTTCCGGCTGGTGACGCTGGTGCGGGCGGAGCTGGAGCCGGAGATGGCGGCGGACCCGCTGCTGCCGGAGGTGTGCTGGTCGTGGCTGACCGGCGCGCTCCAGGCCCGCGGACTGACGTACGGAGAGCCGAGCGGCACCGTCACGCGCGCGAGTTCGCACTACTTCGGCGGTCTGTCCGAACGCCCCTCGGCCTCACAGATCGAGATCCGCGCGTCCTGGACCCCGCGCGAGGGCCTGGGCGGCGTACCGGACACCGCGGGGCATCTGGCGGCGTGGGCGGACCTGCTCGCGCAGATCGCGGGACTGCCGCCGGCGGGCCCGGGCGACGCGGCGGTGGTAACGCTGCCGCAGCGCCGCGGACCGCAGTCGCGCTAGGGGCACGGCCGACCGTCACAAGTACGACGAGTGAAAGGGCTCGTGCACGGGAAGCGATCGGCATGTATTTGTCGATACGGCCACTTTCAGTCACGAGCAGTCACTCGAACGAACCGATTCGTTCACCGAACGATCGACCGTACGTCCGAATTGCCCCAATTGTTACTCACTAGATCGTGATCATTCTCTAAAGGATGCCGGGTTCGGTGCCGAAGACGTCTGTGACCTTCAAAGCCGTCCCGCCCCCAGGAGGCCTGGTGTCCGTTCTCCTCGAGCAGCCCGCAAGCCTGGTCGCCTACCGCCCGAACAAGCCGACCGCCATGGTGGTCGTGGCCGATCCCCGCGTCCGCTCCACCGTCACCCGCCACCTGTGGGCGCTCGGTGTGCGCGACGTCATCGAGGCCTCGTCCATCGCGGAGGCCCGTCCCCGTATCGGCAACCCCCGCGACATCTGCGTCGCCGACGTCCACCTGCCCGACGGCTCCGGCCTGACCCTGCTGTCGGAGACCCGCGCCGCGGGCTGGCCCAACGGCCTCGCCCTCTCCGCCGCCGACGACATCGGCGCCGTCCGCAACGCCCTCGCCGGGGGCGTGAAGGGCTACGTCGTCACCGGCACCCGCACCAACGTCGGGCTCCCCACCCGGCCCGGTGCCGCCCCCATCGGTTCCGCCGCGGCGCGTATGCACCGCCGCCCCCCGGGTGCCCCGAGCCACCCGGGCGGCTACCGCGAACTGTCCGGCCGTGAGGTCGAGGTGCTGCGGCTGGTGGCGGAGGGCCAGTCGAACAAGGCCATCGGCGTCTCGATGGGCCTGTCCGCACTGACCGTCAAGAGCCACCTCGCCCGCATCGCCCGCAAGCTCGGCACGGGAGACCGCGCCGGCATGGTCGCCGTGGCCCTGCGCACCGGCATCATCCACTGACCCGAGCCTTCGTCCCTGCCCCCGAGCCCCCGCCCTTCACGGACGTGAACGGATCGGCCGCTGGTCCGCCCCGTCCCCGCCCCCGTCCGTCGTGAGCCGGACGATTCACTTACCTGACTGGTTTACGACCCCAAGGCGCCCGTCGACGGAACGTTCCGTCGACGGGCGCTGTCCATACACGGATACCCTTGACAGGTGACCGACGCCCAAGAGACCGCAGCAGACAGCTCACTGCGAACCACCGGAGGCGCCCCTCCGGACGACGGCGGATCGTCTGTTACGGGGGCGCCGGACGTTTCGAGCCCTGAACCGACCCCTTTGCTCGAACCGCGTGAGGGCATTCCGCCCGTGATCGCCGACGAGGAGTCCCTCGCCCGGGTGATCGCCGCCTTCGCGGCCGGCTCCGGACCCGTCGCCGTCGACGCCGAACGGGCGTCCGGCTACCGCTACGGACAGCGCGCCTATCTGGTGCAGCTGCGGCGGCAGGGGGCGGGCACCGCGCTGATCGACCCCGTGGCCTGTCCCGAGCTGTCCGGCCTCGGCGAGGCGCTCGCCGACGCGGAGTGGGTGCTGCACGCCGCCACCCAGGACCTGCCCTGCCTCAGGGAAATAGGCATGGTGCCGACGCGGCTGTTCGACACCGAGCTGGCCGGGCGCCTCGCCGGGTTCCCCCGGGTCGGGCTCGGCGCGATGGTCGAGAGCGTCCTCGGGTTCGTCCTGGAGAAGGGGCACTCCGCCGTCGACTGGTCCACCCGCCCGCTGCCCGAGCCGTGGCTGCGCTACGCCGCGCTCGACGTCGAGCTGCTGGTCGATCTGCGCGACGCGCTGGAGAAGGAGCTGGACCGGCAGGGCAAGCTGGAGTGGGCCCGGCAGGAGTTCGACGCGATCGCCTCGGCCCCGCCCGCCGAACCCCGCAAGGATCCCTGGCGACGGACCTCCGGGATGCACAAGGTGCGCCGGCGCCGACAGCTCGGTGTCGTCCGGGAGCTGTGGGAGGCCCGGGACCGCATCGCCCAGCGGCGGGACGTCTCTCCGGGCAAGGTGCTCTCCGACGCGGCCATCGTCGAGGCCGCGCTCGCCCTTCCGGCGAACGTGCACGCCCTGGCCGCCCTGAACGGCTTCGGCCACCGCATGGGCCGGCGTCAGCTGGAGCAGTGGCAGGCCGCCGTGGACCGGGCCAAGATGCTCTCCGAGTCGCAGTTGCCGCAGCCGGGGCAGCCGGTGACGGGGCCGCCGCCCCCGCGGGCCTGGGCCGACAAGGATCCGGCGGCGGCGGCACGGCTCTCCGCGGCCCGGGCCGGAATCTCCGCGCTCGCCGAGCGGCTCACCATGCCCCAGGAGAATCTGATCACTCCGGACACCGTGCGGCGGGTGTGCTGGGAGCCGCCCCAGGAGGTGGACGCCGAGACGGTGGGCGCCGCCCTCGCGGCACACGGCGCCCGGCCGTGGCAGGTGGAGCAGGTGACGCCCGTCCTGGTGGCCGCGCTGTCCGCCTGACCGGCGGCGGCTGCGGCTGCGGCTGCGGCTGCGGCTGCGGCTGAACCGCCGCAGGAACGGAAAAGGGCGCGCGTCGGCGGGACCACCAGGACCGCTCCTGCCGGGATAAGAACGTCGAGATCACGCCAAGGTCCTGCCGGAGGTGAGGGAGCGGCCCGCCGCAGTGGAGCAGGGCGCCGGACCGCCCGGGAGGTGCAATGACCCCCGGGCACACGGAGATCCGTCACGGCCGCCCGCGCGCCGCCCACGGTGTGACCTTCGCCGCTTGGATCCGTGGGGCTGGGCAGCTACGTTACTCATAAGTAGCATGGTCGTAAGCGCGCGCTCAGTGCATGCGTGCCGCAGCAGTGCAGTCCCGCACCCTGGAGGAGAGCCATCGTGCCTCGTACCGTCAGGGACGTCGTCTTCGTCGACGGCGTCCGCACCCCGTTCGGCAAGGCGGGCCCGAAGGGCATCTACCACGAGACCCGCGCCGACGACCTCGTCGTGAAGGCGATCCGGGAGCTGCTGCGCCGCAACCCCGGTCTGGAGCCCGCCAAGATCGACGAGGTCGCCATCGCCGCGACCACGCAGATCGGCGACCAGGGTCTGACCATCGGCCGCACCGCGGGCATCCTCGCCGGTCTGCCGCAGTCCGTGCCCGGTTACTCCATCGACCGGATGTGCGCCGGCGCGCTGACCGCCGTCACGTCCGTCGCCGGTTCCGTGGCCTTCGGCGCGTACGACGTCGCCATCGCCGGCGGTGTCGAGCACATGGGCCGCCACCCGATGGGCGAGGGCGTCGACCCGAACCCGCGGTTCGTCAGCGAGAAGCTGGTCGACGAGTCGGCGCTGTTCATGGGCATGACCGCCGAGAACCTGCACGACCGCTACCCGACGATCACCAAGCAGCGCGCCGACGAGTACGCCGTGCGCTCGCAGGAGAAGGCCGCCAAGGCCTACGCCAACGGCAAGATCCAGGCCGACCTGGTCCCGGTCTCGGTGCGCCGCACCAACCCCGAGGCCGGCGAGACCGGTTGGGGCCTGGTCACGGCCGACGAGCCGATGCGCCCGGGGACCACGCTGGAGAACCTGGCCGGTCTGAAGACCCCGTTCCGCGTCCACGGCCGGGTCACCGCCGGAAACGCGGCCGGTCTGAACGACGGCGCCACCGCCTCACTCATCGCCTCCGAGGACTTCGCCCGCGAGCACGGCCTCCCGGTGAAGATGCGCCTCGTCTCCTACTCCTTCGCGGGTGTGGAGCCGGAGGTCATGGGCTACGGCCCGATCCCGGCCACGGAGAAGGCGCTCGCCCAGGCGGGCCTGACCATCGACGACATCGGCCTGTTCGAGATCAACGAGGCCTTCGCCGTGCAGGTGCTCGCGTTCCTGGAGCACTACGGCATCGCCGACGACGACGCCCGCGTCAACCAGTACGGCGGCGCCATCGCCTTCGGTCACCCGCTGGCCTCGTCGGGCGTGCGTCTCATGACGCAGCTGGCCCGTCAGTTCGAGGAGCAGCCTCAGGTCCGCTACGGCCTGACCACCATGTGCGTCGGCTTCGGCATGGGCGCGACGGTCATCTGGGAGAACCCGCACTTCGAGGGGGACAAGTGAGCACCACCGCTGAGCTTTTGAAGGGTGCGGCCGAGCTGTTCCCCGACGAGGTCGTGACGTCCGCGCACGTACGCCACCTCGACCTGCCGTTCGGCGCCGGGCGCTTCGCGCTCATCACGCTGGACAACGGCTTCGACCACACCAAGCCGACCACCTTCGGCCCGGCCTCGCTGGCGAACCTCAACGCCGCCATCGACCAGGTCGAGAAGGAGGCCGCGGACGGCGACATCGTCGGCGTCGGCGTCACCGGCAAGCCGTTCATCTTCGCCGTCGGCGCGGACCTGAAGGGCGTCGAGCTCCTCAAGGAGCACAAGGACGCGCTGGCCATCGGCAAGGGCGGTCACGAGGTCTTCAAGCGCCTCGCGGGCCTCGCGGTGCCGACCTTCGCGTACTACAACGGCGCCGCGATGGGTGGCGGCGTCGAGGTCGGTCTGCACTGCCGCTACCGGACCGTCTCCGCCGCGCTCCCGGCGTTCTCGCTCCCCGAGGTCTTCCTCGGCCTGGTGCCCGGCTGGGGCGGCTGCACGATCCTGCCGAACCTGATCGGCGCCGAGAAGGCCGTCTCGGTGATCATCGAGAACAGCCTCAACCAGAACAAGCAGCTCAAGGGCTCGCAGGTCTACGAGCTCGGCATCGCCGACGCGATCTTCGAGGGGGCCGACTTCCTGGAGCAGTCGCTCCTGTGGACGGCGTCCGTCCTCAAGGGCGAGATCGTCGTCGAGCGCCCGGCGATCGACCGTGGTGAGGCCTGGGACCAGGCCGTCGCCAAGGGCCGCTTCATCGCCGACTCCAAGGTGCACGGCGCCGCCCCGGCCGCCTACCGCGCCCTGGACATCATCGCCGCCGCCAAGAACGGCGACCTCCAGCAGGGATTCGACGCCGAGGACGTGGCGCTCGCCGACCTGATCATGGGTGGCGAACTGCGCGCCGGCATCTACGCGTTCAACCTGGTGCAGAAGCGCGGCAAGCGTCCCGCGGGCGCCCCGGACAAGAACCTGGCCCGCCCGGTCACCAAGGTCGGTGTCGTCGGCGCCGGTCTGATGGCCTCCCAGCTCGCGCTGCTCTTCCTTCGCCGCCTCGAGGTGCCGGTCGTGCTGACCGACATCGACCAGGAGCGCGTCGACAAGGGTGTGGGTTACGTCCACGCCGAGATCGAGAAGCTGCTCGGCAAGGGCCGTATCAACCAGGACAAGGCCAACCGTCTGAAGGCCCTGGTCACCGGTGTGCTGGACAAGGCCGAGGGCTTCGCGGACGCGGACTTCATCATCGAGGCCGTGTTCGAGGAGATCGGTGTCAAGCAGCAGGTGTTCGCAGAGGTCGAGGCGGTCGCCCCGGCGCACGCGATCCTCGCGACGAACACCTCCTCGCTGTCGGTGTCGGAGATGGCGTCGAAGCTTCAGCACCCCGAGCGGGTCGTGGGCTTCCACTTCTTCAACCCGGTGGCCGTCCTCCCGCTCCTCGAGATCGTCCGCGGCGAGAAGACGGACGACGCCTCGCTGGCCACGGCCTTCGCCGTCGCCAAGAAGCTGAAGAAGACCGCGGTCCTCACCAAGGACGCCCCGGCGTTCGTCGTGAACCGCATCCTCACCCGCTTCATGGGCGAGATCCAGAACGTCATCGACGAGGGCACCCCGGTCGAGGTCGCCGAGAAGGCCATCGAGCCGCTCGGTCTGCCGATGTCCCCGCTGGTGCTGCTGGAGCTGGTCGGTCCCGCGATCGGTCTGCACGTCTCGGAGACCCTCAACCGGGCCTTCCCGGACCGCTTCACGGTCTCCCCGAACCTCGCGGCCGTCGTCAAGGCGGGCAAGCGCGGCTTCTACGTCTACGACTCCGGCAAGCCGGAGCTGGACCCCGAGGTCGCCGCGCTCCTGAAGCAGGGCGACGTCGTCCTGACCGAGGAGCAGGTCCGCGACCGCGTCCTCGACGCGGTGGCCCAGGAGATCGGGCTCATGCTCGACGAGGGCGTCGTCGCCGAGGCCCAGGACATCGACCTCTGCCTGATCACGGGCGCCGGCTGGCCCTTCCACCTGGGCGGCATCACGCCGTACCTGGACCGCGAGGGTGTCTCCGAGCGCGTGAACGGCAAGAAGTTCCTGGCCCCGGGCGTGGCGTCGGTTCCGGCGTAACGTCTCCTGCGGCTGTGAAGAGGGCCTCCGCCTCGGCGGGGGCCCTCTTCCCGTTGCTCAGACGGTCTGCCAGGCCGCCAGCGCGAGTCCCGGTTCGTCCTTCTGGCGGGCCAGGCGCAGAACGCCGTCCGGGGTGAGGCTGGCGGCCACCACCCGGCCCTCGGCGTCCTCCGCCACGGCGACCCGGGTGCCCACCGGCAGCACCGGTCCCGACTCCGTCCACCACAGTCCCGCCGACTCCTGTTCCGTCGGATACGCGGCGAACGCCACGCGGCCGGAGGAGGAGCGCTGGGCGAGCAGGGTGCAGTCGTGGCCGCCCAGGACGCAGCGGACCGCGGAGACCGGTCCCGGGCCCGCGACGGCGATGAGCGGGATCGGGTCGGCGTCCGGACGCCAGGCGTGCAGCATGCCGTCGGGGTCCGCGTAGAACAGGGTCGTGTGCTCCTTGGAGGTGGACAGCGCGCTGAGCGTCCCCGGGGCGACGTCGGCGGTCAGCGGGTCGGCCGCCGCCGGACGGGCGCCGGGTTCCTGCTGGAGCCAGCGCAGGACCCCGGTGGGGCCGACGGCGTACACCTCGACCAGGCCCGACTCCGCGGTGACGGCGACGAGTTCCTCGCCGACCTTGGAGCCCTTCAGGTCGTGCCAGGTGTTCCAGCCGCCCCGCTCCTTCTGGTTGATGGTGTGGACGCCCCTGCCCCGATTGCGTACGAAGAGGTACACGCGGCCCTCGGCGTCGACGGCGACGGCCGGGGTGCCGGTGCGCTCTCCCGTCTTGTTGGGGTGGCCGATGGGGATCCAGTCCAGCGCCGCGAGCAGCGGGCGGAAGTGGGTGGAGTGCACCAGGCCGGATTCACCTGAACGGGTGGGCCGCCAGGCGACCAGTTGGGCGTAGCCGTCGGCGCCCTGGCCCAGGGCGAAGCCCGCCTGGACCTTCTGGTCACCGCCCACTCGGCGGGGAGCGTCCCAGCCGCCGCCGGGGATGTGTTCCGCACGGCACAGGACGGCGTCCTGGGTGTGCCAGTAGACGCTGAGGCGGCCGTCTCGGCCGCGTATGAGCCAGTCGCCGTTCACCGGATCACTTTAAACGGGGGCGTGCCGGGCAGCGCGTGCGACCCTGGGCCCATGGAGGCTCCTTTGCTGGTGATCGTCGACGCCGCGAACGTCGTCGGGTCGGTGCCCGACGGGTGGTGGCGGGACCGGCGGGGGGCGGCGGAGCGCCTGCGGGACCGGCTGGCCGCGGACGGCGTCCCGGGGCGGGCGGGGCCGGTCGAGATCGTGCTCGTCGTGGAGGGCGCGGCTCGTGGGGTCCCTTCGGTGGCGGGCGTACGCGTGGAGTCCGCGCCGGGCAGCGGCGACGACCACATGGTCCGGCTGGTCGCCGACCGGCCGGACGGACGTGCCTGCCTGGTGGTGACGGCGGACCGGGAACTGCGGCGGCGCGTGACGGAGTTGGGCGCGGAGGTGACGGGACCGCGGACGGTACGGCCATGAGGTCAGGCCCGTTTGTGGAGCACGGCTCCGTCCACCGTCGCCACTTCCTCGTACCGCTCCAGCAGTCGCCGTAGCGTGCGGATGCGGTCCGGGGCGTACGGCTTGCCGCGGGAGTCGTCGACGATCAGGGCCGGGGGGTCGGCCAGTTCGGTGCGGAAGGTGGTCCAGGCGCCCGCCATGCCGTGGCGCTCCCCCACCCGCGGGCCGTTCCGGCCGCCGCTGTAGTTCGTCAGGAGGCCCGCCGTCAGGTATCGGGTCGCCGGGGTGCGGTCGGCGAGCCAGTACGTCTCCGGGTGTATCCCCCACAGCAGGATCCGGTCCCCCGGAGCCGTGTGCTCGGTGATCGCCCGTGCCAGGCGCTGGGCGTGGGTCAGTTCCGGGCGGGGGGCGAGCAGGCCCCAGGTCAGGAACAGGGCGCAGGCGCAGGCCGAGGCCACCACCGCACCCCGGGCCTGGGCGCCGCGCAGGGCCGCCGTCGCCAACAGGGCCAGCGGGGGTGTCAGTTGCAGGTAGTAGTGGCCGAAGAAGTGGAAGCCGAGCGCCACGGCCCCGGCCGACGAGACCAGCCACAGCACGACGTCCGCCGTCCCGGCACGCCGGCTGCGCACGGCCCGTGCGACCGCCGGGAGCAGGCCCGCGCAGGCCACCGTCAGGATCGCCGTGTTCGTCAGCGCCCGGGCCAGGACGTGGAGTTCGGACCCCGTGAAGGATGCGTACGCCCCCGACCCGGTGACCGTCCAGAACAGGAAGCCGCCCGGAGTCGTCAGCACCGCCGCCGTCAGCACCGGCGCCGCCGCGCCCACCCCCAGCCGCAGCAACCCGCCCCAGGAGGCGCCGCACAGCCACAGCACCGGAACCAGCACCGCCCCGCCGGTCTGCTTGGCGAGGAACGCGCAGCCGACCGCCGTACCGGCCGCGGCCCAGCGCCGCCGGTCCGCGCACCACATCGCGGCCGCCGTGCAGGGGAGCATGAAGACCTCGAAGGTGGCCGCCTGCGCGTCCTCGGGGTTGAGGCCGACGGAGATCAGCAGGTACAGCACCCCGGCCGTGCGGCCCGCCGGGTCTCCCCAGCGGCGGCGGGCCAGGGAGGCGAGCAGGACCGCCGTCAGCAACTGGGCCAGCACCGCCAGCACCCGCACCGACGTCAGCGAGTCCGAGCCGGCCAGCGCGAACGCGCCCTGGTACAGCCACGGCACGAGCGGCGGCTTGCGGTCCACGACCGTCGCGTACAGCTCCCCACCGGCCGCCAGCATCCGGGCCTGTACGGCGAGATAGCCCTCGTCGGGGTTCCACAGGGGCCGGGTGAAGGACGGGACGCGCGTCACGCAGGCCAGCAGCGCGAGGACGGGCACCAGACGGCTCCAGTAGCCGTGGCCCGCTCGCCGCGCGGACACGGAGCGTTGCGGGGCGAAGGGCTCGGCGTGCATGGAAGTGCACGCTATCCGGCCCCGCAGTCCCTATCGAAGCGGGACATACGGGGCCGGGAGGTCAAACAGAACTGACTACTGCATGTCACCGCGGGGCGGTTCCCCGGCACCGCCGACCGAGGTCTGCTCCTCCCGTCCGAGGCGGCTGTGGGAGCGGCCGTAGAGGAAGTACACGACGAAGCCGGCGGCCATCCAGATCGCGAACCGGATCCAGGTCTCGGCGGGCAGGTTGATCATCAGCCACAGCGAGGCGCACACCGACAGGATCGGGATGACCGGCACCCACGGGGTGCGGAAGGCCCGGTGCAGGTCGGGGCGCGTCCTGCGGAGGATGATCACGCCGATCGAGACGACCACGAACGCGAACAGGGTGCCGATGTTCACCAGGGCGGCGAGTTCGGTCAGCGGGGTGAAGCCGGCGAGCACCGCGATGATCACGCCGAGCAGGATGGTCGGCCGGTGCGGGGTCTTGAACCGCGGGTGGACGCGGGAGAAGAAGCGCGGCAGCAGCCCGTCCCGGCTCATCGCGAAGAAGACACGGGTCTGGCCGAGCAGCAGGATCATGCAGACCGTCGTCAGGCCGACCGCGGCGCCGAAGCTGATGAAGCCCGCGAACCAGGGATGTCCGGTGGCCTTGAAGGCGTCGGCGAGCGGCGCGTCCACGGACAGCTCGCTGTAGTGCTGCATGCCCGTGACGACGATCGACACGGCGACGTACAGCGCGGTGCAGATGAGGAGGGACCCGATGATGCCGCGCGGCATGTCGCGCTGCGGGTTCCTGGTCTCCTCGGCCGCCGTGGCCACCACGTCGAAGCCGATGAAGGCGAAGAACACGACCGAGGCGGCGGTGAAGATGCCCATCACGCCGAAGTTGGAGGGAGCCCAGCCGAACATCAGCTGGATGAGCGGGGCCTGGAGACTCTCGCCCGCCTCCACGGCCTGCGCCTTCGGGATGAAGGGGTCGTAGTTGTCGCCGTCGATCAGGAAGGCGCCCGCGATGATCACGGTCAGCACGACGGTCACCTTGATGGCGACGACGAGCGAGGTGATCCGCGCCGACAGCTTCATGCCGAGGACGAGGATGAAGGTGAGGACGAGGACGAGCGCGGCGGCGAGGATGTCGAAGCCGAAGGCGTCGGCGCCCTCTCTGCTGCCCAGGGCCGCGGGCATCTCCCAGCCCGCGTTGTCCATGAGCGACTGGACGTAGCCCGACCAGCCGACGGCCACCACCGCCGTGCCGAGCGCGAACTCCAGGACCAGGTCCCAGCCGATGATCCAGGCGGGCAGTTCCCCGAGGGAGGCATAGGAAAAGGTGTAGGCGGACCCGGCGACCGGGACCGTGGAGGCGAACTCGGCATAACAGAGCGCGGCGAGCGCGCAGGCGACGCCGGCCGCCACGAAGGCGAGGGCGACGGCGGGCCCCGCGTTGTTCTTGGCAACGGTGCCGGTCAGGACGAAGATGCCGGTGCCGATGATGACACCGACGCCGAAGACCGTCAGATCGAGCGCGGACAGGGATTTCTTGAGCGCGTGCTCGGGTTCCTCGGTATCGAGGATGGACTGCTCGACCTTCTTCGTCCGGAAGAGGGTGTTGCTCATGGGCGTACCTCCGACGCTTGTCGTCCTCGACATGATCGAGAGGGGGCGTGGTGCGTATGCCCTGACACAAGCGCTGTCACACGGACGGGCCGGTTCCACCACCGCAAAGGGGGGTGGGACCGGCCCATTCGGCGGTACTCAGTCGCGCGCGGGCTCCACCGAGTCGACCTCGGCGGCCGTACGGTCGAACCGGCCGTCCAGTTTGGAGACGAGCCCGGTGACCTGGCGGGCGATGTCCGGGGCCGTGAGGCCGATCTCCGCCATGACCTCGGCGCGCGAGGCGTGGTCGAGGAAGCGCGGCGGGATGCCGAAGTCACGCAGCGGGACGTCGACGCCCGCGTCCCGCAGCGCCTGGGCGACGGCGGAGCCGACGCCGCCGACGCGGGAGTTGTCCTCCACGGTGACGACCACCCGGTGCCGATCGGCGAGCGGGGCCATGGCCTCGTCGACGGGCTTGACCCAGCGCGGGTCGACGACGGTGGTGGAGATGCCCTGCTTGTCGAGCAGGTCCGCGATCTCCAGGCACATCGGCGCGAGGGCGCCGACCGAGACGAGCAGCACGTCGGGCCGGTCGGTGCCCGGCTCGCGCAGCACGTCCATGCCGCCGACGCGGCCCACGGCCGGTACGGCGGGGCCGACGGCGCCCTTGGAGAAGCGGACCACGGTCGGCGCGTCCTCGACCTCGACGGCCTCCCGGAGCTGGGCGCGGACCTGGTCGGCGTCGCGCGGGGCGGCGAGCCTGAGGCCGGGCACGACCTGGAGGATCGACATGTCCCACATGCCGTTGTGGGAGGCGCCGTCGGTGCCGGTGATGCCGGCCCGGTCCAGGACGAAGGTCACCCCGCACTTGTGCAGGGCCACGTCCATGAGGACCTGGTCGAAGGCGCGGTTGAGGAAGGTGGCGTAGACGGCGAAGACCGGGTGCACCCCGCCCGTGGCCAGGCCGGCCGCGGAGACGGCGCCGTGCTGCTCGGCGATGCCCACGTCGTAGACCCGGTCGGGGAACGCCTTGGCGAACTTGTCCAGGCCGACCGGCTGGAGCATCGCGGCGGTGATCGCGACGATGTCCTCGCGCTCCTTGCCGAGCGCGACCATCTCCTCGCCGAAGACGGACGTCCAGTCGGCGCCGGAGGAGGCGATCGGCAGTCCGGTGTCGGGGTGGATCTTGCCGACGGCGTGGAAGCGGTCCGCCTCGTCCTGGAGGGCGGGCTGGTAGCCGCGGCCCTTCTCGGTGAGGCAGTGCACGATGACCGGGCCGCCGAAGCGCTTGGCGCGGGCGAGGGCGGACTCCAGGGCCTCGATGTCGTGGCCGTCGATGGGGCCGACGTACTTCAGGCCGAGGTCCTCGAACATGCCCTGCGGGGCGATGAAGTCCTTCAGGCCCTTCTTGGCGCCGTGCAGGGTCTCGTAGAGCGGCCTGCCGACGACCGGGGTGCGGTCGAGGATCTCCTTGGTGCGGCTCAGGAAGCGCTCGTAGCCGTCGGTGGTGCGCAGCGTCGCGAGGTGGTTCGCCAGGCCGCCGATGGTGGGCGCGTACGACCGCTCGTTGTCGTTGACGACGATGACGAGGGGGCGGTCCTTGGCCTCGGCGATGTTGTTCAGCGCCTCCCAGGCCATGCCGCCGGTGAGGGCGCCGTCCCCGATCACGGCCACGACGTGGTCGTCGCGTTTCCGGATCTGGTTGGCTTTCGCCAGGCCGTCGGCCCAGCCGAGGACCGTGGAGGCGTGGCTGTTCTCGATGACGTCGTGCTCGGACTCGGCCTGCGAGGGGTAGCCGGACAGGCCGCCCTTCATCTTCAGCCGGGAGAAGTCCTGGCGGCCGGTGAGGAGCTTGTGGACGTAGGACTGGTGGCCGGTGTCCCACAGCACCTTGTCCTTCGGCGACTCGAAGACCCGGTGCAGGGCGATGGTCAGCTCCACCACACCGAGGTTGGGGCCGAGGTGGCCGCCGGTCTTGGACACGGCGTCGACGAGGAAGGTCCGGATCTCCCCTGCCAGCTGGTCCAGCTGCTCCAGGCTGAGCCGGTCCAGATCGCGCGGTCCCCTGATGCGGGTCAGCAGCGGCACCCGTGCCTCCTTGCAGTAGAGCTGTTCGAGCTGTTGCCGGGCTTGTCGAGTCTAATGTTCCGTCTTCGCGGACCGCGCCCGGGCGGTGCGTCGTAGGTCACGCGACCGGCTGTACCCACAATGTGGCGTTCCTACGACATGACTGTTGCCCGGTACCCCCATTGGTACCGGGCAACAGGTCTCACGGGATGCGCTAGGCGCGGCCGGCGGTCTTCTGGGTCTTGCGGGTGACCGCGTCGATGACGACGGTCGCCAGCAGGACACCACCGGTGATCATGTACTGGACCGGGGAGGCGATGCCCTCCAGGGCCAGGCCGTACTGGATCGAGACGATCACGAGAACACCGAGCAGGGCGTTCCACGTGCGGCCCCGGCCACCGAACAGCGAGGTACCGCCGATGACGGCCGCCGCGATGGCGTTCATCAGCAGGTCACCGGCGCCGGCGCCCTGGTTCGCCGAGGCGATCTTGGACGCGATGAACAGACCGCCGATGGCGGCGAAGGTGCCGGAGATCGCGAAGACCGAGATCCGGACCATCTCGACGTTGATGCCCGCACGACGGGAGGCCTCGACGCTGCCGCCGAGCGCGAACACCTTGCGGCCGTAGGAGGTGCGGCGCAGCACGAAGTCCGTCACCAGCAGGACCGCGATGAAGAGCACCACGGCCAGCGGCAGGCCCTTGTGCGAGTTGTAGACCATGGCAGCGGCCACGGAGACGATCCCCAGCAGCGCGGTGCGCAGGATGGTGTCGCTCAGCGGCCTCGACGGCACGCCCGCGGCCTCGCGGCGGCGGTTGTCGTAGAAGGAGCTGAGGAAGTACAGCACCGTCGCGGCGATGGCGAGGCCGTAGGCGGCGGCCACGTCGGAGAAGTAGTAACCGGTCAGCTGGCCCACGAGGCCTTCGCTGTCCAGGTTGATGGTGCCGCTGTCGCCCAGGATCTTGAGCATGAAGCCGTTCCAGAACAGCAGACCGGCCAGGGTCACGGCGAAGGCGGGGACGCCGATCTTCGCGAAGAAGAAGCCGTGGATGGCGCCGGCGGCGGTGCCGGTGAGGATGGCCAGCACGAAGGCGAGCCACTCGTTCATGCCGTTGGTGACGTTCAGCACCGCGAAGGAGGCGCCCGCGACACCGGAGACCGAGCCGACCGAGAGGTCGATCTCGCCGAGCAGCAGGACGAACACGATGCCGACGGCGATCATGCCCGTGCCGACCATGGCGACGGAGATGTCGGAGAGGTTGCCGGCGGTGAGGAAGTTGGAGTTCAGGCTCTGGAAGATGATCCAGATGACCGCCAGACCGATGACGACCGGGAGGGAACCCAGGTCGCCGGCCTTCATCTTGCGCTTGAACTCGGAGACGTAGCCCGCGAGGCCCTGCTCGCGCACCAGGAGCCGGGGGTCCACCACGGTGACGGCCGCGGCCGCCGCCTCGGGGTTCTCCACCACGTGGTCCTCGGGCGGCGTGGAGGTCTTGTCGATGCTGCTCACTTCTTGATCTCCCCATTGCTGCGCGCCGCACGACGGGTCACGGCGTTGTCCGTGGCGCCGGTGATGGCGGAGATGATCTCTTCCTGCGAGGTCGACTTGACCTCGAAGACGCCGTTGTTGCGCCCGAGGCGCAGGACGGCGACCTTGTCGGCGACCGCCTTCACATCGGCCATGTTGTGGCTGATGAGGATGACGGCGTGGCCGCGCTCGCGCAGCCGCTCCACCAGGTCGAGCACCTGTGCGGTCTGCTCGACGCCGAGGGCGGCGGTGGGCTCGTCCAGGATGACCAGCTTGGGCTCGCCCAGCATGGAGCGGGCGATGGCGACCGTCTGGCGCTGACCGCCGGAGAGCGAGGCGATCGGGATACGGACGCTGGGAATGCGGATCGACAGCGTGTCCAGCAGCTCGCGGGAGCGGCGCTCCATCTCCACCTCGTCCAGGACACCGCGCTTGCGCAGCTCCCGGCCCAGGTAGAGGTTGCCGACGACATCGATGTTGTCGCACAGCGCGAGGTCCTGGTAGACCGTCGCGATGCCCAGGCTCTGGGCGTCGTGCGGCCGGTTGATCGTTACGGCCTTGCCGTCCCACTCGATGGCACCGTCATCGATGGGGTGCACGCCGGCGATCGTCTTCACCAGCGTGGACTTTCCGGCGCCGTTGTCGCCGACCAGGGCGACCACCTCACCGGCGTGGACCTCAAGCTCTACGTCGGTGAGCGCCTGGACGGCACCGAATCGCTTGGAGACCCCGCGCAACGCCAGCACGGGCGTAGCGGACACGTGAATCATCTCCTTCGCCGCCTGACCCGGCGGGAGGTTGTGCATGAAAAGTAGGGGGGAAGTTCCGTCCGGCGCCCCGCGCCGAGCTTGCGGGGCTGTCGAGTGCGCGGGGCACCGGAGGAGCCTGGAGCTTCAAGTCCCGTACCGGAATTCAAGAGCGAATCCCGGTACTTGGAAAGGGGACCCGAGCTGTTTACTCGAGGCCGATCTTCTCGCAGGCCGCCTTGTACTTGGCGGTGCAGATCTCGGCGACGGTGTAGACGCCGTCCTTGACGACGGTGTCCTTGATGTTGTCCTGGGTCAGCGAGGTGACGTCGACCAGGACGGACGGGATGCCCTTGTTGGTGGGGCTGTCGACCTTGTCCTTGGCGACGGAGTCGAGCGACTTGCCCTGGGCGAGCGCGACGGCCATCTCGGCGGCGGCGTCGGCCTCGGGGGCGTACGGCTTGTAGACGCTCATGTACTGCTCACCCGTGACGATGCGCTGCACACCGGCGAGCTCGGCGTCCTGACCGGTCACCGGGACGTCGATGCCGGCGGCCTTGAGGGCGGTGATGATACCGCCGGCCATGCCGTCATTGGCGGAGTAGACGCCGATGATCTTGTCCTTGCCGATCGCCGAGATCGCGCCCTCCATGTTGGCGTTGGCGTTCTCCGGCTTCCACTCCTTGGTGTCGTACTCCTTGCCGACGTTCACCTTGCCGTCGAGGACGGAGTGCGCGCCCTCCTTGAACTGAGCCGCGTTCGGGTCGGTGGAGGAACCGTTCATCATGACGATCTGGCCGTCCTTGGCCTTGTCGCCAAGGGCCTCCAGGAGCGCCTCGCCCTGGGTCTTGCCGACCGTCACGTTGTCGAACGACGTGTAGGCGTCGATCGGGCCCTGCGCCAGGCGGTCGTAGGCGACGACCGGGATGCCCGCGTCCTTGGCCTTCTGCACGGAGGACTTGATGGCCGCGGAGTCGACCGCGTCCAGGATGATCACGTCCACCTTGTTGGTGATCATCGAGTCGACCTGCTGGCTCTGCGTGCTGGCGTCCTGCTTGGCGTTGGCGTAGACGACCTCGCCCTTGCCGTTCGTCAGCTCGCCGATCTTCTTCTCGATCAGCGGGCGGTCGAACTTCTCGTAACGCGCGGTCTGGTTCTCCGGAAGGAGGAGGCCGACCTTGATGTCGTCGCCCTTCTTGGCGCCCGACGTGGTGGAGCCGTTGTCGCCCGCTTCATCGGCGCTGCCACAGGCGGCGAGCGAGATGGCCATTGCACCTGCGGCAACGGCGACGGCGGCACGACGCATACGCGTGTTCACTTCAGAAACCTCCCTGACGAGGCCGCGTCGTTGCGGCCGAGGTGGCTGGAAGTCAACTCGGCCACGCGTGCGACGTCAAGAAGTAAATCCTTAACGGGTTGGCAACGGTGCCATCCGTTCTCTAAGTGAAGGCGGGTGCCGCAGCATGCAGGGTGCCGTCCAAAAGGGTCGAATCGCCCATCTCGCTGAGTGCGAGAGCGAGCGCTCCGAGCACCTCCGCACGGCCTCCAAGGGCCCCTGGGAGAACGGAGAGTTGACGTGCCGCGCTGGGGATCGCGTACCGGCTCACGGACTCCCTGATGGGCCCGAGAACCAGCTCGCCGGCCTCGGCGAGATCGCCGCCGAGGACCACCCGGCTCGGGTTCAGGAGATTGCAGAGATTGGCCACTCCACTGCCGATGTGTCGGCCGACGTCGGCGATCACCCGACGGCAGCCCGGATCCCCGTCCCTGGCCAGCCGTACGACACCTTCCATGGTGAGATCCGTGCCGTGACTGGACTGGAGGAGCGGCAGCACGTAACGGGCGGCCGCGAAGGTCTCCAGGCAGCCGCGGTTTCCACAACGGCAGACCGGGCCGGACTCGTCAAGTGTAATATGTCCGATTTCTCCTGCGGTGCCACCAGGTCCCCGGTAGATCTTTCCGTTGATCACCAGACCCGCGCCGACACCGCTCGCGACCTTGATGTACGCCAGATCCCGCACCCCCCGGCCGCTCCCCCAGACGAGCTCGCCGAGGGCGCCGAGGTTGGCGTCGTTGTCCACGTGCACCGGCACTCCGAGCCGACCGCCCAGTTCCTCGGCGGGTTTGGTGCCGGTCCAGCCCGGCAGGATGGCGGTCGAGCCGAGCGTCCCGGACTCCACGTCGATCGGACCCGGCACGCCGAGACCCACGCCCGCGACCTTCGAGCGGTCCACGCCGGTCGCCGCGATCAGGCGGTTGACCAGCTCTTCCGCCCGGTCGAAGCCCTGTGTCGAGGAGGCGTCCACGTCCAGCGGCTCGGACTCCTCGGCCAGTACCTGATGGGCGAGGTTGCCGATCGCGACGCGCAGGTGGGCGTGGCCGAAGTCGACGCCGATGACGATGCCGGCGTCCCCGCTCAGGGAGACGCTGCGTGCCCGGCGGCCGCCCGCCGAAGTGGGCGTGACCTCGACGGTTCCGCCGTCCTTCAGCTCCCGGACGATATTGGAGACCGTCGCCGCGGACAGGCCCGTCGTCCTGGCGATCTCCGCCTGGGTGAGCGAGCCGGCCAGCCGTACGGCCCGGACGACCCGTTCCAGGTTGGCTCGGTGCAGCGACGACTGCGACCCCGGAGTCTCCACGACGACCTCCTGCGCGCGGGACCGCTTCAGTGAGGCCCCGTCTATGTCCAACTAGTGAACTCTAAGCTGAGCTGTTCGGGTTGCCTCCCGTCAAGAGGTTGAACAGTATCCGGGGTCTTGGACACACCGACGCACGCCGCTCCCAGGGACGGGAACGGCGTGCGTACGAGCGACTGCCGAGGGTTACTTCGGGGCTTACTTCAAGGTTGCGGACGTCAGACCCGCCTGCACCTGGCGCTGGAAGGACAGGTACACGACCAGCATGGGGATCATCGCGATGGTGACGCCCGCGAAGAGCACCGGCAGGTCGGAGGCGTACCCCTGCTGCTGCTGAAGCTGGATGAGCCCCTGGGTGAGCACATAGCGCTCGGGATCGTCACCGCTCTGCGGCTGCATCAGCACCGTCGGCAGGATGAACTGGTTCCACTGGCCGAGAGTGTTGAAGATGCCGACGCTGAGCAGTCCCGGCTTCGCCATCGGCAGCATGACCTGGAAGAAGGCCCGGCTGTGGGAGGCGCCGTCCAGGATCGCCGCCTCGAACACCGCCGTCGGCAGGGTCCGGAAGAAGGCGTGCATGAAGAAGACCGTGAACGGCATCGAGTAGGCGACGTAGACCAGGATCAGGCCCTGGTACGTGTTCAGCATGTCGAGGCGTTTGACCATGAAGAACAGCGGGACCAGCGCCAGGAACACCGGGAACATCGCGCCCGCGACGAAGAAGTAGTAGAGGAAGCGGTTCCCCCAGAACTGGTAGCGGGCCAGCACGTACGCCGCCATCGAGCCGAACAGCATGGTCAGCGGGACCGAGAAGATCAGCACGATGACGGTGTTGACGAAGTAGTCCCCGATGCCCTTGTCCCAGGCCCGGGAGAACACGTCGAACGACCAGTTCTCCGGCCAGCCGAAGGCCGAGGAGCCGATCTGCACGTCGGACTTGAAGCTGCTGAGCACCAGCCACAGCAGCGGCAGCACGATCAGCAGCGCCCACAGGGCGAGGAAGCCGTGCGAGAAGACGTTCAGTACGACGCCCTCGCTGCGCTCGTCGCCCGGTCGGGCCGGGGTCTTGTCCACGGGCCGCCCGGTGGGCGGCGCGGATTCCTTGATGGGTGCGCTCATCGTCGTCTCTCCCCGCTCAGAACTCGATGCGCTCGCGGCGGGTGGCGCGCAGCGTGACCACGGACACGATCAGGGTGAGCAGCAGCATGATGACGCCCATGGCGCAGGCGTAGCCGCTCTTGCCGTACAGCAGGAAGTTCCGCATCATCACCGTCGCCATGACCTCGCTGTGGTGGTCGGGGCCGCCGCCGTAGTCACCGGAGGTCATGGTCGTCACCAGGATGAACATGTCCATCGCGGCGATGCCGAGGTAGACCCAGGCGGTCTGCACGGAGTCCCACAACAGGGGCAGGGTGATGCGGAAGAAGGTGTGGGCGCGGCCGGCGCCGTCGATCAGCGCGGCCTCGTAGATGTCCCGCGGGATGGACTGCATGGCCGCGGAGAACAGCACCAGATAGAAGCCGACGCCGTGCCAGACGACCACCGCGATCAGCGCCCACAGCACGATGTCCGGCTCGTTGAGCCACTCCACGGGGCTGCCCTCGTCGACCAGACCGAGCTTGATCAGGAACCCGTTGAGCATGCCGCCGCCGTCGCTGCGGTACACGGCTCCGAACAGCACCGCGAGGATCGCCAGCGACAACACCTGCGGGAAGAAGTAGACGACCTTGTAGAACCGGGAGCCGGCCACCCCCGAGACTCCGCCGGCCCGCCCGCGCCCGCCCGCGTTCAGCATGAACGCGAAGAACAGCGCCAGCAGAATGGTGATCGCCGGGATGAAGATCAGGAACAGGATGTTGTGCCAGATGGCACCCATGAAGATGTCGTCCTTGAACAACGCCTCGTAGTTGTCCAGGCCGACGAAGTTGAAGGTCTGCGACTGGCCCTTCCAGTCGGTCAGCGAATAGCCGAACGTCTGGATGTACGGCCAGATCACGAAGATCACATACAGCGCCACGGGGACGAAGAGAAACCCCGCGACGAACCGGTACTGCCCTTTGCGCATTGGCGTTTCCTGCCCCTGAAGTCCCGTTCCGGGCCGGAGTCGGTCTCCGGCCCGGAGTGCGGTCGGTCGAGATCAGTCCCGTCGGTTCTTCTTGGACTCCGGGTCCTTGGCCTGCTTGTCCACCGCGGCCTGCGCCCGCTTCAGCCACTCCTTGGGCTGAATGCGCTTGGCCATCAGCTCGTTGGAGGCGTTCTCGATGGCCGTCCCCATCTCGCTGTACCACTCGGTGTACAGGAAACGGAAGGTGTTGTCGCCGGCCGCCTTGGAGGCCTCGACGGTCGACTGGGTACCGGGGCGCAGCTGGACGCTCGCGTCCACGCCGTCCTGGAGGATGGTCAGCGAGTTCGCCTCCTTGGCGAACATCGTCGACCACTCCTTGGACAGCATCATCCGCATGAACTCCTGGGCCGCGGGCAGGTTCTTGGCCTTGGCCGGGATGATGAACGGCTCGCCGGAACCGGCCCGGATCGCCTCGAACGGCAACTGGCTGTCGGGCAGCAGCGGCATCGGCAGGAACTTCATGTCGAAGTCCTCGGGCGTCTGCTTCAGCTGCTCGTTCTCCAGCCAGGAACCGCTGGTGATGAAGGCCGCTTTGTACTGGTTCCATCGGGTCTGGGACTCGGTGTGGGTCAGGCCGTTCGTACCGGGCATCAAGTAGCCCTTCTCGACGACCTCGTAGATGGCCTCGACGGCGGCGGTCGCGGCGTCCGAGCCGACGAACGCGTTGGGCTCGAGGTTGTCGATCGCCTTCATGGCGTCCAGACCACCGGTCTTGGCGATCAGGTCCATGATGGCAACGTTGATGTAGTACGGGTACTTGCCCTGGTGGGCGAGGCCGCCGATGCCCTGGGACTTGGCGTCCTTGCAGATGGCCAGGAAGTCGTCCCAGGTCTGGGGCGCCTCCCAGCCCTTCTCCTGGAAGAGCTTGCCGGAGTACCACAGGCCCCACACCGTGTAGATGTAGTTGAGCGCGACGACCTTGCCGCCCTGCATGCCCGCGTCGAGCGTGCCCGGGATCAGGGTGTCGCGGACCTTCTTGCTCGGGTCGTCGATCGACGGGGCCTCCAGGACCGCGTCGAGGTCGAGGAGCTGGCCGTTCTTGGCGAGCACGTCGATCGGGATCTGCTGGGCGCCGGAGTCGTCCACGATGTCCGGCGGGGTGTTGGCGTTGAACCTCGGCTGGAGCTTGCCGGTGATCTCCTGGGTGCCGGTGTGGGTGGAGGTGACCCCCCACTTCTTCTCGAAGGACGCCTCCCACGCCTTGGCGTAGTCGTCGCCGTAGCCGCCCTTGAAGACGACGACGTCGAGCTTGGTGCCCTTCTTCACGCCGAAGGGGTTCTCCTTCGACGTCTTGCCTTCGTTCTCGGTGCCCGAGTCGTCGTCCCCGCCGCCGCTCGCGCAGGCGGACAGGAAGCTCATCGTGGGTACCGAGATCAGGCCGAGCGCGGCGGACCGCTTGATCAGATCGCGGCGGTTCGTGCCCACGGCTGTGCTGTTCGGGTCGGTGTTGGATCCCATGCTCAAGTCCTCGCCTTCTCCAGGACTCAGGCGGTGAACCGGATCCTCCCCGGCACCGCGGTCAGGTCAAGCAGGGTCATGCAGGAAGTACCGTGAATCGCCGACAGGTATAGTCCACTTCCCGCCAGCGGAGCAAGATCGAATGCAAGGTTGGCCGGTGGTCTTTTCCGAGTTGAGACCTCTCGGAAATATGAACGGGCTGTGCACCGCCTGACGGAAATATCCGCGCCATCACCCCCGAATGCCGCAGCCAACACCCTTGACACAACAGGCGACTTGAGCCACAACTAATCCTTGCGCACCGAAGCTGACAACGTTGTCCAGAGCGCGGGGAGAGGGCTTGCCAATGAGTTCGCCGATGAGGCACAGACGTGGCACGGCGGTTGCGTGGGCGACCGCCTTCGCTTTGGCGGTGGGCTCACAGGGCGTCGCGGTCGCCCTGCCCGAGGCCCCAACCGCCGACCGGGAGTTCAGCTCCTCCTTCGAGTCCGGCGACCCGGCTCCGGACTGGCTCAACACCGTCGAGACGGCGCCGGACGGCAGCAAGCGGACCGCGGGCGTGGACGGCGGGTACAGCACCGGCATTCCGGGCAATGTGACCGATCAGGTCACGGACGTCCGCGCGAGCGGGGAGAACGCCGGCGCCCGCGAGGTGAAGGAGAACCTCGTCGACGTCGAGCCGAGCACCAAGTGGCTGACCTTCGCCCCCACCGGCTGGGTGGAGTTCGACCTGGCCACACCGGTCAAGGTGGTCACCTACGCGCTCACGTCGGCCAACGACCACGAGGAGCGCAATCCCGCGGACTGGACCCTCCAGGGCTCCACGGACGGCACGAACTGGACCACGGTGGACACCCGCACCGGGGAGTCCTTCTCCGAGCCGTTCCAGACGAAGACGTACGACATCGCCAATCCCGGTGAATACCGTCATTTCCGGCTGAACATCACCAAGAACAACGGCGGTGACATACTCCAGCTCGCCGACGTCCAGTTCTCCAGGGGCGGGAGCGCCGACCCGATCCCGCAGGACATGCTCTCGCTGGTCGACCGCGGCCCCACCGGCTCGCCGACGGCGAAGGCGGGCGCCGGCTTCACCGGCAAGCGGGCACTGCGCTACGCCGGACGGCACACCGCGGACGGCCGCGCGTACTCGTACAACAAGGTCTTCGACGTCGATGTGGCCGTCGGACGCGACACCCGGCTGTCTTACCGGATCTTCCCGTCCATGGCCGACGGCGACCGCGACTACGACGCCACGAACGTCTCCGTCGACCTCGCCTTCACCGACGGCACGTATCTGAGCGATCTGAAGGCGACCGACCAGCACGGCTTCCCGCTGACCCCGCAGGGGCAGGGAGCCGCCAAGATCCTTTACGTCAACCAGTGGAACAACGTGGCCTCGCGGATCGGGTCGGTCGCGGCCGGCAAGACCGTCGACCGGATCCTGGTGGCGTACGACTCCCCCAAGGGCCCGGCCAAGTTCCGGGGCTGGCTGGACGACGTGGCGCTGAAGGCCGTACCGCGGGAGCGGCCGAAGGCGCATCTGTCGGACTACGCGGTGACCACCCGCGGCACCAACTCCAGCGGCGGCTTCTCGCGCGGCAACAACTTCCCCGCGACGGCGGTGCCCCACGGCTTCAACTTCTGGACACCGGTGACCAACGCCGGCTCGCTGAGCTGGCTCTACGACTACGCGCGGTCCAACAACGCCGACAACCTGCCGACGATCCAGGCGTTCAGCGCGAGCCATGAGCCGAGCCCCTGGATGGGTGACCGGCAGACCTTCCAGGTGATGCCGTCCGCCGCGGCCGGCACGCCCGAACTGGGCCGGGAGGCGCGGCAACTGGCCTTCCGGCACGAGAACGAGACGGCACGGCCGCACTACTACGGCGTGCGATTCGAGAACGGTCTCAAGGCGGAGATGGCGCCGACCGACCACGCGGCCGTCATGCGCTTCACCTACCCGGGCGACGACGCGAGTGTGCTCTTCGACAACGTCACCGACCAGGCGGGGCTGACGCTCGACAAGGAGAACGGGACGTTCACCGGCTACTCCGACGTGAAGTCGGGGCTGTCGACAGGGGCGACCAGGCTGTTCGTGTACGGCGTGTTCGACGCGCCGGTGGAGGAGGGGTCGTCGAGCGGGGTCAAGGGCTATCTGCGGTTCAAGCCCGAGAACAGGACGCTCACCCTGCGCATCGCCACCTCGCTCATCAGCATCGACCAGGCGAAGGACAACCTGCGCCAGGAGATCCCGGAGGGCACCTCCTTCGACGCGGTGAAGAACCGGGCCCAGCGCCAGTGGGACCGGCTGCTCGGCAAGGTCGAGGTCGAGGGCGCCACGCCGGACCAGCTGACCACCCTCTACTCCAGCCTGTACCGGCTGTACCTGTACCCCAACTCCGGTTTCGAGAAGGTCGGTTCGAAGTACCAGTACGCCTCGCCGTTCTCGCCGATGCCGAACCCGGACACCCCGACGCACACCGGCGCGAAGATCGTCGACGGCAAGGTGTACGTCAACAACGGCTTCTGGGACACCTACCGGACGACGTGGCCGGCGTACTCGCTGCTGACGCCCGGTCAGGCCGGTGAGATGGTCGACGGGTTCGTGCAGCAGTACAAGGACGGCGGCTGGACCTCCCGCTGGTCCTCGCCCGGCTACGCGGACCTCATGACCGGCACCTCCTCGGACGTCGCGTTCGCCGACGCCTACGTCAAGGGCGTCGACTTCGACGCGAAGTCGGCGTACGACGCGGCCGTGAAGAACGCGACCGTGGTGCCCCCGTCGTCCGGCGTGGGCCGCAAGGGCATGGAGACCTCGCCCTTCCTCGGCTACACCAGCACCGAGACGCACGAGGGCCTGTCGTGGGCGCTGGAGGGCTACCTCAACGACTACGGCATCGCGAAGATGGGCCAGGCCCTCTACAGGAAGACCGGCGAGAAGCGCTACCGGGAGGAGTCGGAGTACTTCCTGAACCGCGCCCAGGACTACGTCAACCTCTTCGACTCCGAGGCCGGCTTCTTCCAGGGCCGGAACCTCAAGGGCGACTGGCGGGTGGAGTCGGAGAAGTACGACCCGCGCGTGTGGGGCTACGACTACACCGAGACCAACGGCTGGGGCTACGCCTTCACGGCCCCCCAGGACAGCCGAGGGCTCGCCAACCTGTACGGCGGGCGCGCCAAGCTCGGTGACAAGCTGGACGAGTACCTCGCCACCCCGGAGACGGCATCGCCCGAGTTCAAGGGCTCCTACGGCGGCGTCATCCACGAGATGACCGAGGCCCGGGACGTGCGGATGGGCATGTACGGCCACTCCAACCAGGTGGCCCACCACGCCCTGTACATGTTCGACGCGGCCGGACAGCCGTGGAAGACGCAGAAGAACGTCCGCGAGGTGCTCTCCCGCCTCTACACCGGCAGCGAGATCGGCCAGGGCTACCACGGCGACGAGGACAACGGCGAGCAGTCGGCCTGGTTCCTGTTCTCCTCGCTCGGCTTCTACCCGCTCGTGATGGGCAGCGGCGAATACGCGGTCGGCTCACCGCTGTTCACCAAGATGACCGTCCATCTGGAGAACGGCGAGGACCTCGTCGTCAAGGCGCCGAGGAACAGCGCCCGCAATGTGTACGTGCAGGGACTGAAGGTCAACGGCAAGGCGTGGACGTCGACTTCGCTGCCGCACAAGCTGCTCGCCAAGGGTGGGGTCCTGGAGTTCGACATGGGTCCGCGGCCCTCGGCCTGGGGCACCGGCAAGAACGCGGCGCCCGTCTCGATCACCCAGGACGACGAGGTGCCCACCCCCCGGGCGGACGTGCTCAAGGGTGACGGCGCCCTGTTCGACAACACCTCCGCGACCACCGCGACGGTGACCTCCGTCGACCTGCCGACGCAGCGGGCGGCCAAGGGCGTCCAGTACACGCTGACCTCCGCGGACCGCACGAAGGCGCCGACCGGCTGGACCCTCCAGGGCTCCTCCGACGGCACCGAGTGGAAGACGCTGGACCGGCGGACCGGCCAGTCCTTCGCCTGGGACCGGCAGACCAGGGCGTTCTCCGTGGGGACTCCGGGCGCGTACGAGAGGTACCGCCTGGTGCTGGACGGCGAGGCGACCGTCTCGGAGGTCGAACTGCTCGCGGACTGAGTGAAGTTGCCGAGGCCCGTGCGCGGTTCGGGGGCGGCGTCGAGCGTGACGCCGCCCCCGGGCCGTGGCGCGACCGGAGGGGGTGCCGGACGAGTGGGGCGGGTTCTCTGCTGACAGATCGTGATCGCGGTGCTTATGATGCGGGCGATGAAGAACTTCTCCTCTCGTGGATTGGGGGAATCGTCCGCGCAAGGTGAGTGCTGATGGCAGCTCACTTCGCGCCCGCGATTCCGACCCGCCTGTCGATGTGGCAGCGCGTACGCGAGTACGCCGTGCCACCGTCCATGATCGAGACCGCGACCGCCCGCCGTACGGCCGGTGACTGGGCCGGTGCCTGCGCCGCCGCCCGTGTCGACGTCGATCTCGATCTGCGCGCCGTGCGCCACCGCCACGGCACCGAACTCGTCACCCGGCTCCGCGCCGATCTGCGTCGGCTGGCACCGGATCTGCTGCGCTGGCACATGCCCCGGTCCGCCCCCGACGGACGGCTCCGGCCCGGCCTGACCCTCTCCCTGGCCCGCTACCCCGGTCCGCTGCGGCTGGTGGTGCGGACTCCGCCTGCCTGGGCGGACGCCGGGCAACGGATGTCGCTGGCCCTGTGGGAGGAGTCCGGGAGCGGCGTCGGCCCCGGACACCATCCGCATCCGCACCCCGACCGGCGGTTCCGGCTCGATCTGCATCGGCATCTGTGGGATGCGGGGCGGAGTACGGAGCTGGCGGGTCGGCACGAGGGCCTCCTGGCTTCCGACTCCCGCTGGGCCGAAGCGAGTTGGGCCGCGGAGGCAGAGCTGTTGCTGCGGGCCGAGGGCCGTTCTCGTGGGGCCTTCACCGTGCGGCTCGGCGCGCGCAGCCGTGCGGTGCTGGAGCTCTGCGCCCCTGACGACAGCCATGTCCCGGCTGTCCGTCCGGTGCGTCGGGAACCGCCGCCGCAGGAGGTCGCGGCGCTTCCGGTGCTGCCGGAGGCGGCGGCGCGGGTCCTGCCGGACCTGGAGCTGTTGCGGGCCGGGCTGATCAGTGCCGACCGACTGCATCCGCTCGTCGCCGCGGCCCTGCCCACGTACGGGTCGGTACCGGAGACCCGCCCGGCTCCCGAACCCACGGACCCGCATCGGGTGGTGTGCCGGGGCGAGGTGCACCGGATCGCGTTGCGGGACGGGGTGCTGACGGCGGTCGACCACGACCCGGCCGAACTGCGCCGGGAGGAACTGCTGGTGGCGCTCGGTGGGCCGGCGCTGCCCTGTCTGCGGGCGATCGACGCGGTGCACCGCAGCCCGGAGGAGCTGCCGGCGGTCCGGGAGCGGCTCGGCCACGGTGATGTCGCCGGGGCGCTGGCCGTGGTGGAGGGGCTGCTCGGTCCCGGGGCGATGCTGCGCGACGGGCCCCTCCGGGAGGAACTGGAGTCGGCCGCGGCCGGCCGTATCGAGCACGGGCTGTTCCGCTCGGGACTCGTCCCCGTGCATCCCGCCGCCGACGCGGGCGCGCCCCGGCTCGGTCGGCACACGCCCCTGACGTGGCGCAGCAAGCGCGTCAACCGGGCACGGCCCCGAACCGGCATGGCCTCCTGACCGGACGATCTCGTCCCCCTTTCCCGCTTCGGCCCTCGCGGCCTTCCCGTTCCTTCGACACACCCAGGTGATGCCTCATGACTTCTCGCACGCTGCTGCCCGTGGACGCCCAACTCGGCCTCGCCGAAGACCTCCTGACCCTCCTTCGGACGACGACGACCGAACCGCGCCCCGACGAGCAGCTCGAAGCGCTCACCCTGGCCGTCGCGGCCGATCTGCCGGTGCTGCTCTGGGGCGAGCCGGGCATCGGCAAGACGGCGGCCCTGACGCAGCTCGCCGACTCCCTGGACCTGCCGCTGACCACGGTGATCGCCAGCGTCCACGAGCCGACCGACTTCTCCGGACTGCCGATCGTGGGCGACGACCCGGCGGTGCGGGGCGTCCCGATGGCGCCGCCGCAGTGGGCCGTGGAACTGGTCCGCGCCGGGCGGGGACTGCTCTTCCTGGACGAACTGTCCACCGCCACCCCGGCCGTCCAGGCCGCGCTGCTCCGGGTCGTGCTGGAGCGGCGGGTCGGCGCCCTGCAACTGCCGCCGGGCGTCCGGATCGTGGCCGCCGCCAATCCGCGCGCGTCGGCGGCGGACGGGTGGGAGCTGAGCCCGCCCCTGGCCAACCGGTTCGTGCACCTGTACTGGGTGCACGACAAGGACGTGGTGGTACGCGGTCTCGGCGGGGTCTGGCCCCGGGCCGAACTGCCCCACCTGGACCCGGAACGACTGCCGGAGGCCGTGGCCTTCGCCCGGCGCGCGGTATGCGGCTTTCTGAAGGCCCGGCCGACGCTGATCCACCGGCTGCCGAGCACCGAGACCCGGCGCGGCGGCGCCTGGCCCTCGCCCCGCAGCTGGGAGGCCGCGCTGACCCTGCTGGCCTTCGGCACGGCGGCCGGCGTGTCCCGGGACGTGCTGGCGCTGCTGGTGCGGGGCGCGGTGGGCGACGGGCCCGGTCTGGAACTCCTCGCCCACCTGGACCGGATGGACCTGCCGGACCCGGAGCTGCTGCTCGCCGACCCGGCCCGTGCCGAACTCCCGGAGCGGGGTGACCTCAGGCAGGCCGCGCTGGAGGCGGTGGTGGCCGCCGTCGGAGCGCGGCCGGAACGGGAGCGCTGGGAGGCGGGCTGGGCGGTGCTGGTCCGTGCCCTGGAGACGGGCGCGCCGGACCTGTTGGTCGCCCCGGCCAAGGCGCTGGCCGCGGTGCGGCGCGACGACTGGGAGGTGCCGCGGGCGGTGGAACGGCTCGCGGCGATCGTCGGCCTGTCCGAACGCGCCACCCGCTCGGTGGAAACCGCCCGCACCCCGGCGACGCGCCGATGACCGACACCGAGCACAGCCCGACCCCACCCGCCACGCCGACTACCGACACCGAGCCCCGCCTGAACCCAGCCACCGCGCCGACGCCCGGGCCCACACCACACCCGCACCCCAGCGCCGCGCCAACGACCGACACCGAGCACCGCCCGACCCCACCCACCGCACCGACGCCCGGGCCCACACCACACCCGCACCCCAGCGCCGCGCCAACGACCGACACCGAGCACCGCCCGACCCCACCCACCGCACCGACGCCCGGGC
>NZ_JBSFOK010000024.1:106295-123306 GCF_053587635.1 Streptomyces sp. NPDC003635
GGCCCACACCACACCCGCACCCCAGCGCCGCGCCAACGACCGGCACCGAGCACCGCCCGACCCCGGCCACCGCACGTACGACCGGGACCGCGCCGCACCCTCTGCCGCGGCCCATGGCGCCGCCTCCTGCGCCGCGCCCGGTGCGGGCGACCGTGCCGGCGGCGCCGGTGGGGCCCGGGGGGCCGGACAATCCGGCCGGGCTCCGGCTGGACATGGAGAAGTTGCTGGCCGCCCGGCTGCACGCGGTCGAGGTCCGCCCCTACCTGGCCGTGGCGCTCTTCGCGCTCCAGGTGGTGGAGGACCGTTCGGTGCCGACGATGGCGGTCGACGCGCACTGGCGCTGCTATGTCTCCCCCGGCTTCGTGGCGCGCACCCCGGTGCAGGAACTGGCCGGCGTCTGGGTGCACGAGGTCTCCCATCTGCTCCGGGACCACCACGCGCGGAGCGAGCGGTACGCGCGGGAGAACGAGGAGTACGGCCCCGGCGAGCGCCTGCGGCGGAACATCGCCGCCGACTTCGAGATCAACGACGACATCTACGGCGAGGGCCTGCCCCGGCCCACCGGAGCGGTGCTCCCGTCCCTGCTGCGACTGCCCGACGGGCTGCTGATGGAGGAGTATCTGCGGAAGGCGTCGCTGTCCGGACTGGCCGCCGATCTGGCCTGGCTGGACTGCGGCGGCGGTGCCGACGGCCAGCCACGGCCGTGGGAGCTGGGAGCCGAGGGCGCCCACGGGCTGAGCAAACAGCAGCGGGACGCGGTGCGCTTCCGGGTCGCCGAAGGGATCAAGGGCCGGCCGGGCGACAGCCCGGAGGGGTGGCGCCGATGGGCGGACGAGGCCTTTCATCCGCCGCAGCCGTGGCGGCAGTTGCTCGGCGCGGCGGTGCGCTCCGCGGCCGGTGCGCCGGGCGCGGGCGAGAACCACAGCTACCGGCGTCCGTCCCGGCGCTCGGCCGCTGTCCCCGGGGTGGTGCTGCCGAGCCTGCGCCGTCACCCGCCGCGGGTCTGCGTGGTGATCGACACCTCCGGGTCGGTGAACGACGCCGAGCTGGGCAGCGCGCTGCTGGAGGTGGCGGCGATGGCGCGCGCGGTGGGCGGCCGGCGCGATCTGGTGTCGGTCATCTCCTGCGACGCGGCGGCCAGGGTCGCCGGGCCGATCTGCCGCGCCGAGGACATCGAGCTGATCGGCGGCGGAGGCACGGATCTGCGCTCCGGCTTCGCCTCGGCACTGCGCTCACGGCCCCGCCCGGACGTGATCGTCGCCCTCACGGACGGCCAGACGCCCTGGCCCTCCGAGCAGCCGTCCTGCCGTACCGTCGTCGGGCTCTTCCCCCGGGCCCCCACGGTGAACGAGGAAGACCCGGACTACGTGCCGGACGCGCCGCCGTCCTGGGCCCGTGTCGTCACCATCGGCTGAAGACACGGGACCGCCACGCGAAGCGGCACGCGGGTTGCGGGTGGCGGCCGGGCGGTCGGCGCCCGCGGCCCCGGCGCCCGTGCGGGCAACGGGCACGAGGGCGGCGACGCGTGCTCGTCCGTCCGTCACCTCGGATGGCCGGCGGGGGTCGTGGGCGGCGCGTAGCCCGTTTGCCCTGGCGGGCGTGCCCCGGGCCAGAGGGCTTCGTACGGTACGCAGCGGGGGCGGACCCACGATCACCTCGCGTGAAAGCAGGCACCCATGTACCGAGTCCGCGTCCTCCTCGGAGCGGCCCTGACCGTCGGCGCCCTCGCCGTACCGTCCACCACCGCTCAAGCGCAGACCGTCGTCGGCTGCGGTGAACAACAGCTCAAGGAGGCCCTCACCCGGGCCAACGCCGACTCCGAGGGCGGCACGCTCGTCCTCACCCCCGGCTGCACCTACACGATCACCAAGGACGAGGACAGCGACGGCACCGGCCTGCCGGTCATCACGAGGGCCGTCAGCATCACGGGCCTCGGCAACGTCATCCGACGCGACCCCGCCGCCCCCGACTTCCGCCTCTTCGAAGTGGAGGGCGAGCGTGGAAGCCTCGCCCTGACAGCCGTCACCGTGCAAGGCGGCCGGGCCCCCGACATCGGCGGCGGCATCCTGGTTCACTCGAACGGCAGTCTGGCGATCACCGCCGGAAGCGTCCAGGACAACAGCGCTGTGGGGACCGGCGGTGGCATCGAGAACGACAACGGCAAGGTCGTCCTCACCGCCACCCGGCTGTCGGGCAACTCCGCACACGCGGGCGGCGGCCTGAACATCCGGGGCGCGACCAAGAACGACGCCGGCGGCAGCGCGGTGCTCGACGACCTCACCCAGGTCACCGGGAACACCGCCAACTACTCCGGCGGGGGCATCCGCAGCAAGGGCGCCCTGTCGCTCACCCACACCACCGTCGAAGGCAACAAGGCGGCCAACGCGGGCGGCATCGACGTACGCGGCGGTGAGGGTTCCACGGCCACCCTGAAGAACAGCAGCGTCAGGAAGAACACCGCGGGCTCCGCCACGAGCGACGGTGCCCGCGGCGGCGGCATCCGCAGCGCGGGGACGCTCACCCTGGACGACAGCCTGATCGAGGACAATCAGGCGCTCGGCCCGAACGCCAAGGGGGCCGGGCTCGCCAACATGGCGCCCCTCCCGACGGTCGCGACACTCAACGACAGCAAGGTGTCCTCCAACACCGCCACCACCAGCCCGGGCGGCATCTACAACGAGGCGGACGTGGGCCTGGTGTTCAGCACCGTGGTGACCAACCAGCCCAGTGACTGCGCCGGCAGCCCCGCCCTGGTGCCCGGCTGCACCGGCTGAGGGAACTCGGTGCCGCGCGGACGTAACGGGGGTCCGCGCGGCACCTCGCGGAATACCGCGTCGTCCGAGACGGCACGCCAGCACGCCAGCCACCCGGACGGCCGTGTTCCACAACTGGGTTGGCATCGCTGTCCGTTGGGGCGGTAACATCATCTACAGACAACTCGACAACGTTGTCGCACACTTCTCCGCCCCACAAGCCAAGCACCACCCGGACCGGCGCTTCCCCCGTCGTCGGCCCGGCTCGCGGACCCGGTGGACGTCGGCTCAGCTCCCACCGGGTCCGCCCGGAGCGCGGCGAGCGACGCGTCCCGCGGGGGTCCGCCGGGAACCCAGGGACGTGGAATGGGAGCGCCCCTGGGCGGGTTCCGGTCCACCGATGGTGGGAGCGCTCCCACCCCACTGGGTCGGAAAGTAGCGCCGGGGGGCGCGGATGTAAACGGTTGGCGCACGGTGCGCGTGGGGGCGCCGCGGTATCGCCGGTGGGAGTGAGTCGTCGTGTGTTCGCACGATCACGTCGGACACCGGCATCCGCGCAACTGTCGCCACTCGCGCCGTCAGTGACTTCTCGTGCGGTACGCGCCGGACAACGCGGCCGGCGCCTCCCCCGTGAGGGGCAGTCGTACGGTGAACTCGGTGCGGCCGGGTTCGCTGTGTACGTCGATCCGGCCGCCGTGGGCCGTCGTGATCGCCGCGACGATGGCGAGGCCGAGACCGGAGCCGCCGGAACGGCCGGAGGCGCGGGTGCGGGAGACGTCCGCCCGCGTGAAGCGTTCGAAGACCGTGGGGAGCAGGGCGGGCGCGATGCCGGGGCCGTCGTCCGTGACGCGTACGACGCCGTCGGCGCCCCGGACCTCCACCGTGGCCACGACCCGCGTGCCCATGGGGGTGTGCACGCGCGCGTTGGCCAGGAGGTTGGCCACCACCTGGTGGAGCCGTGCCTCGTCGCCCAGGACCAGGGCCGGGGCGTCGACGTCGAGCGCCAGCTGCCAGTCATGGCCGTCGCCCGCCGCCCGCGCGTCCCACACCGCCTCGGCGACCAGCGCCGCGAGGTCCACCTCGGCCGACTCCAGCGGACGTCCTTCGTCCAGGCGGGCCAGCAGGAGCAGGTCCTCGACGAGGCCGGTCATCCGGGCCGCCTCGGCGGACACGCGCCGCCAGGCCAGTACCGGCTCGATGCGGTCGGTGCCCCGGTTCATCAGCTCGGCGTAGCCCGCGATGGAGGCGAGCGGGGTGCGCAGTTCATGGCTGGCGTCGGCGAGGAAGCGGCGCATGCGTTCCTCGGTCCGCCGGCGCTCGGCGAGGGAGGACTCGACGTGGTCGATCATCCGGTTGAGGGCGGCGCCCACCTGGCCGGCCTCGCTGCCGGGGTCGGTGTCGCGCTCGGGGACCCGGGTGAGGGCGGTGACCTCGCCGCGGTTCAGGGGCGCGCGGGAAACCTCGACGGCGGTGGCGGCGACCCGGCCGAGCGGGCGCAGCTGACGCCGTATCACGACCGCGCACGCGCAGCCCGCGACGACCAGTCCGGCCGCGGCGACGGCGGCCTCGGCGACCACCATGCCGCTGATCATTCCCTGGACGTCGCCCATCGGCAGCCCGGTGAGCACCCGCGCCCCGTCGCCCTGGAGCGCGGCGACCCGGTAGGTGCCGAGCCCGGGGACGGTCCGGGTGTGCCGGGAGCCGTCGGCCGCGACGCCCTCCAGGGCTGCGCGTTGGACGGCGGTCAGGTCCTGCGGGGCCGCGTCCTGGCCGACGACGGCCGCGGAGAGGAGGTCGCCGTCCGCGTCGAGCCGGGCGGCGAGGAGGCCCGCGGGGTGGCCGTTCTCGTGCAGGAAACCGAGGCCGTCGGTGCGCTCCGGGCCGAGCATGGCACCGCCGAGGCTGCGTTCGGCGGCGTCGGTGACCCGGTCGTCGAGGTTGCCGAGCAGGGCGGAGCGCTGCACGAAGGCGGTGGTGAGGGCCATGGCGGCGCACACCACGACGAGGGTGGCGCTGATGAACAGCACCAGTCGGGCGCGGATGGAGCGGGCGCGCGGGCGGCGCCTCATGGTCGTCCGCCGTCCTGCCCGGGCCTGATGGCGTAGCCCAGGCCGCGCACGGTGTGGATCATCGGGGCCCGGCCCCTGTCGATCTTGCGGCGCAGGCTGGAGACGTAGACCTCCACCAGGTTGCCGCCGCCGTCGAAGGACCCGTTCCAGACGCGGTCGAGGATCTGCGCCTTGCTGAGCACCTGGCGCGGGTGGTCCAGGAACAGGCCGAGCAGCTCGAACTCCTTGGCGGTGAGCCGGACGGGGGCACCCGCGCGGTGCACCTCGCGGGTTGGTCGGGTCAGCACCAGGTCGCCGAGGACGCGTACGCAGTCCTCGGTGCGGGCGCGCTCGCCGCCCGCCCGGCGCAGCAGGGCGCGCAGCCTCACGACGACCTCCTCCAGGGAGAAGGGCTTGGTGACATAGTCGTCGGCCCCGGCCTGGAGTCCGTCGAGGCGGTGTTCGAGCGCGTCCCGGGCGGTGAGCATCAGCACGGGCAGGTCGGGCTGTTCCGCGCGCAGTCGGCGCAGCACTTGAAGGCCGTCCAGGTCGGGCAGCATGCCGTCCAGCACCACGGCGTGCGGGGCGCAGGCGCGGGCGAGCCGCAGCGCGCTGCACCCGTCCGGCGCCGCGTAAGGCTGCCAGCCCGCCTCGGTGACGGCGAGCGACAGCAGTTCGGTGAGACCGGGCTCGTCGTCGACGACGAGCACCCGGACCCGACCGGTTCGAGACCCCCAGGTGCCAGACATGTCTCGATGCTGTCCCGGTCCGCTGAGGGAACCCTGTGTTCCACCTGAGCTGAGCCGATGTCCCGCAGTCCGACGAGGGCCCGCTTTCGCGGCGGCCTCGCCGGCACCGGGCTTCCTCCGGACAGCACGGAGGGCCGCACCCCCGTCACCGGGAACGCGGCCCTCCGCGGCGGGACCTACTTGCGGATCAGGTTCCGCAGCACGTACTGCATGATGCCGCCGTTGCGGTAGTAGTCCGCCTCACCCGGGGTGTCGATGCGGACGACCGCGTCGAACTCGACACCGGTGTCGGTGGTGACCTTCACCGTGCTCGGGGTGGTGCCCTCGTTCAGCTCGGTGATGCCGGTGATGGAGAAGGTCTCCTCGCCGGTCAGTCCGAGCGAGTCGGCCGACTGGCCGGCCGGGAACTGCAGCGGCAGGACGCCCATGCCGATGAGGTTCGAGCGGTGGATGCGCTCGTACGACTCAGTGATGACGGCCTTGACGCCGAGGAGCGCGGTGCCCTTCGCGGCCCAGTCGCGGGACGAGCCGGACCCGTACTCCTTGCCGCCCAGGATGACCAGCGGGATGCCGGCGGCCTGGTAGTTCTGCGAGGCGTCGTAGATGAACGACACCGGCGCGTCGGCCTGCGTGAAGTCGCGGGTGTAGCCGCCCTCGGTGCCCGGCGCGATCTGGTTGCGCAGGCGGATGTTGGCGAACGTGCCGCGGATCATGACCTCGTGGTTGCCTCGGCGCGAGCCGTAGGAGTTGAAGTCACGACGCTCCACACCGTGCTCGGTGAGGTACTTGCCGGCCGGGGTGTCGGCCTTGATGGCACCGGCGGGCGAGATGTGGTCGGTGGTGACCGAGTCGCCCAGCTTGGCCAGGACGCGGGCGCCCGAGATGTCGGAGACCGGCGTGGTCTCCATCGTCATGCCCTCGAAGTACGGGGGCTTGCGGACGTACGTGGACTCCGCGTCCCACTCGAAGGTGTTGCCGGTCGGGATCGGCAGGGCCTGCCACTGGGCGTCGCCCGCGAAGACGTCCTGGTAGGACTTGTTGAACATGTCCTCGCCGATGGCGTTGGCCACGACGTCGTTGACCTCGGCCTCGGAGGGCCAGATGTCCTTCAGGTAGACGGCGTTGCCGTCCTGGTCGACACCGAGGGCGTCCTTGGTGATGTCCACCTTCATGGAGCCCGCGATGGCGTACGCGACGACCAGCGGCGGGGAGGCCAGGTAGTTCATCTTGACGTCGGGGTTGATCCGGCCCTCGAAGTTCCGGTTGCCGGAGAGGACCGAGGTGACCGCGAGGTCGTGGTCGTTGACGGCCTTGGAGACCTCCTCCGGCAGCGGGCCGGAGTTGCCGATGCAGGTGGTGCAGCCGTAGCCGACGAGGTTGAAGCCGACCTTGTCGAGGTACGGCGTCAGACCGGCCTTGTCGAAGTAGTCGGTGACGACCTTCGAGCCCGGGGCGAGGGTGGTCTTGACCCAGGGCTTGCGGGTCAGGCCCTTCTCCACGGCCTTCTTCGCCACGAGCGCGGCGGCGACCATGACGTAGGGGTTCGAGGTGTTGGTGCAGGAGGTGATCGCGGCGACGGTCACGGCACCGTGGTCGATCTCGTACGTCGAGCCGTCGGGGGCGGTCACGGTGACCGGGTTGGACGGGGCGCCGTTCGGGGCGACGGCCGGGGCGTCGGAGGCCGGGAAGGACTCCTGGCCGGCCTCGTCGACGACGTCGACGTAGTTGCGGACGTCGCTCTTGAACTGCTCGGCGGCGTTCGCGAGGACGATCCGGTCCTGCGGGCGCTTCGGACCGGCGATGGAGGGGACGACCGTGGAGAGGTCGAGCTCCAGCTTCTCGGAGAAGTCCGGCTCGGCCTTCGGGTCCAGCCAGAGGCCCTGCTCCTTGGCGTACGCCTCGACGAGCGCGACCTGCTGCTCGGAGCGGCCGGTGAGCTTGAGGTAGTTCAGGGTCTCGTCGTCGATCGGGAAGATGGCGGCGGTGGAGCCGAACTCCGGCGACATGTTGCCGATGGTGGCGCGGTTGGCGAGGGAGGTGGCGGCCACGCCCTCGCCGTAGAACTCGACGAACTTGCCGACGACACCGTGCTTGCGGAGCATCTCGGTGATGGTCAGCACGAGGTCGGTGGCGGTGGTGCCGGTGGGCAGCTCGCCGGTCAGCTTGAAGCCGACGACGCGCGGGATGAGCATCGAGACCGGCTGGCCGAGCATCGCGGCCTCGGCCTCGATACCGCCGACGCCCCAGCCGAGGACGCCGAGGCCGTTGACCATCGTGGTGTGCGAGTCGGTGCCGACGAGGGTGTCGGGGTAGGCCTGGCCGTTGCGGACCATGACCGTGCGCGCCAGGTGCTCGATGTTCACCTGGTGGACGATGCCGGTGCCCGGGGGGACGACCTTGAAGTCGTCGAAGGCGGTCTGGCCCCAGCGCAGGAACTGGTAGCGCTCCTTGTTGCGGCCGTACTCCAGCTCGACGTTCTGCGCGAACGCGTCGTTGGTGCCGAACTTGTCGGCGATGACGGAGTGGTCGATGACCAGCTCGGCCGGGGAGAGGGGGTTCACCTTCGCCGGGTCGCCGCCGAGCGCCTTGACGGCCTCACGCATGGTGGCGAGGTCCACGACGCACGGCACACCGGTGAAGTCCTGCATGATCACGCGGGCGGGCGTGAACTGGATCTCCTGCGAGGGCTGGGCCTGGGAGTCCCAGCCGCCGAGCGCGCGGATGTGGTCGGCGGTGATGTTCGCGCCGTCCTCGGTGCGCAGCAGGTTCTCCAGCAGCACCTTCAGGCTGTACGGAAGGCGGGCCGAGCCTTCCACCTTGTCCAGCCGGAAGATCTCGTACGACTCGTCGCCCACCTGCAGCGTGCTGCGGGCGTCGAAGCTGTTCGCCGACACGACAGTCTCCTTCTTTGATGTGCGCGTTCCCACCGCATCCTGCCGCCACGACGACTTGGCCGATCCGCTAAGGTCAGGCTAAGTTAGGTAACCCTTACCACCGGACCGATGTCAGCGTGCGGCTGCGGTACGCCTCGGCAGATATCTCGATGTCGAGATAACTCTAGTACATGGGGCCGGGATGGTCATGCCCGGCCTCCGTGTGATGTCCTCCTTCCACCATGAAGCGAGGCGATTTCCACCGGCATGCCAGCGGCTGGACACGATGGGTCCCCCTGCCGACGAACGCATGGACGACCCTGAGCCCCGGGCGCGCCCCGCTGCGCTGTCACCTGCTGGGCGACGCCGACCTGGCCCGCGCCGCCTGGACGGCCGAGCATCTGCCCGACCTCTTCGACGCGTTGCGGCACGCGGTGTGCGCACATCTCGGGAGCTTCCCGCGGCGGCTCGACGTGCACGCCGTCCACGTCCATCCGATAGCGCGGGACGGCACGCCGTACGTCGGCATCGACTTCCGCGAGTACGGCGCCGTCCTGCACGGCCGGCGCGTGGTGGACCTCGGCGGACCCGAGATCGCCAGCCAGCGCCGGATCGCGGAGGAGGACGCCGCCAACCCGCGGACCGGCCTGGACGAGGCCCTTCTCGGCCACTGGAGCGGCATCCCCTTCGACTACGGCGTGATGGAGTCCTCGGAGTTCGAGCTGCGCGCCAACGGACAGGGCTGGAGCAATCTGGCCAACGCCCTCGGGGACAACGTCACCCGGCTGACCTGGCGGTGCCCGGAGCCGGGCCTGCTGGAGCTGCTGACGGAGTACGGGGTGGTGTCACGGCACGCGTACGTCGTCACCGGCGACCCCGTACCGACGGTCACCTTCGACGAAACGGTGGAGTTCTGCCATCAGTTCGCCAAGTCGGGGTAGCCGAAAGGCATCCGTGGTCCTGCGACAGGAGGCGAGCATGCCCCTCACATTCCGCAAGAGCTTCCGAATCCTGCCCGGGGTTCGGCTGAACATCAACCGGCGGTCCTGGTCCATCACGACCGGCGGCAAGAACGGCCCTCGGCAGACCCACAGCAGCACCGGACGTCGTACGACATCGATGGATTTGCCCGGACCTTTCGGGTGGCGTCGCACCCGTACCGCCAGGCGGCGTTGACGGCCCGTCACCCGGGCGGACCCCTCAGGAGGCGCCATCTCATATCTGAGATAGCCTCAACCTCATGGCAGACGACTACCTCGTACGCATCGGCAAGCTCATCCGTGACGCCCGGCAACACCGTGGCTGGACACAGACGCAGCTGGCCGAGGCGCTCGGCACCTCCCAGAGCGCCGTCAATCGGATCGAGCGCGGCAATCAGAACATCAGCCTTGAGATGATCGCCCGAATCGGTGAAGCCCTGGACAGCGAAATCGTCTCGCTGGGCTACGCGGGACCGATGCATCTTCGGGTGGTGGGCGGCCGTCGGCTGTCCGGCGCGATCGATGTGAAGACGAGCAAGAACGCGTGCGTGGCCCTGCTGTGCGCCTCGCTGCTCAACAAGGGGCGCACGGTGCTCCGGCGGGTCGCGCGCATCGAGGAGGTCTACCGTCTGCTGGAGGTCCTGCAGTCCATCGGGGTGCGCACGCGCTGGATCAACGGCGGCGTCGACCTGGAGCTCGTGCCCCCGGCCGAGCTGGACATGGGCGCCATCGACGCCGAGGCCGCCGTGCGCACCCGCTCCATCATCATGTTCCTCGGTCCGCTGCTGCACCGGATGGACGCCTTCAAGCTGCCCTACGCGGGCGGTTGCGACCTCGGTACGCGCACCATCGAACCGCACATGATCGCGCTGCGCCGGTTCGGTCTGGACATCGCCGCGACCGAGGGCCTGTACCACGCCCGGGTGGACCGCGCGATCTCGCCCGACCGCCCGATCGTGCTGACCGAGCGCGGGGACACGGTCACCGAGAACGCGCTGCTGGCCGCGGCCCGGCACGACGGCGTGACGACGATCCGCAACGCCTCCTCCAACTACATGGTCCAGGACCTGTGCTTCTTCCTGGAGGCGCTCGGCGTCAGGGTCGAGGGCATCGGCACCACCACGCTGACCGTGCACGGTGTGCCGACCATCGACGTGGACGTGGACTACTCCCCCTCCGAGGACCCGGTCGAGGCGATGAGCCTGCTCGCCGCGGCCGTGGTCACGGAGTCGGAGCTGACCGTGCGCCGGGTGCCCATCGAGTTCCTGGAGATCGAGCTCGCGGTCCTGGAGGAGATGGGCCTCGACCACGACCGTACGCCGGAGTACTTCGCGGACAACGGCCGTACGCGCCTGGTCGACCTGACGGTCCGCCCGAGCAAGCTCGAGGCGCCGATCGACAAGATCCACCCGATGCCGTTCCCGGGTCTGAACATCGACAACGTCCCGTTCTTCGCGGCGATCGCGGCGGTGGCCTCGGGCAAGACCCTGATCCACGACTGGGTCTACGACAACCGGGCCATCTACCTGACCGACCTCAACCGCCTGGGCGGCCGCCTCCAACTCCTGGACCCGCACCGTGTCCTGGTCGAGGGCCCCACCCGCTGGCGCGCGGCGGAGATGATGTGCCCGCCGGCCCTGCGCCCCGCGGTGGTCGTCCTGCTGGCGATGATGGCGGCGGAGGGCACGTCGGTGCTCCGCAACGTCTACGTCATCAACCGCGGCTACGAGGACCTCGCCGAGCGCCTGAACTCGATCGGCGCGCAGATCGAGACCTTCCGGGACATCTGAGTCCGGGCAGCGCCCCGGCCCCCCGACGAGGGGCCGGGGCGGCGTGGTCAGTCCTCGACCAGCGTGACGTCCTGCTGGCGCGTCGCGTGGAACGCGGGCAGTGGCAGGCCGCCGCTGGAGTCCAGTTCCATGACGGTCGCCTCGACCCGCGCCTCGCCCGGCTCGACGGCGCCGGGGGTCGGCCTGCCGGTGTTCTCCCAGCGCCGCTCGGTGCCGTCGCAGATCGCGCGGGTGCCGCCGATGCCGTGCCGGACCGAGGAGCCGTTGCCCACCGAGGAACTGACGAACACCGGTCCCGTGCCGCCGGTGCAGCGGTAGGTGCCGGAGAGGGTGACGGTGCCGTCGGCGGCGATGCGGCCCGTCGGGTCGACGGTCACGGTCTCCCAGGGGTCCGCCGGGGCGGCGGGGGCGGTGAGCAGGAGGAGGGCGGCACCGGCGGTCACGCCGAGGGCGGTGCGTACGAGCATGGGGGGCCTTCCAGGAGAACGGTGTTCCGGGGGCTCCACCAGTACCGGGCTCGCGCGCCCACGCGCGTGATCGTCACTCCTTCGGTGGCGAGTCCGATCCGACCGTCCGGGAACCGTCCGGGAGTTGTCCCCGTGTTGTCACACTCACGGGCCGCCCGTGGCGATGAGTTCACGGCGGGAGCATGGTCTACCCATACGAAGAGCCCGACCTGTGTGGAGGTGCGCCATGAACGCTCACCAGCCTTCGTGTTCCCAGTCCGGTACGCACGCTCCGCGCGTGGTAGCCGCCCACCCCGAGCAGGGGTGGAGCCTCATGTGCGACGGCACGATCGTCTTCGACGACACGGGCGAGCTGCTGCCCGACGGCAGCGTGGTCATGCCGCACCGCGGGACGGTCGGGCGACTGGCGATGGCCGCCTGACCTCTCACGGCAGCACCGCGAAGCCGTCCAGTTCCACCATCGCCTGCTTGTCCCACAGCCGTACGACCTCCACCACCGCCATCGCCGGGTAGTCCCGGCCCGCCAGCCTCCGCCAGACGGCGCCCAGTTCGCGGGCGTGCGCGCGGTACGTCTCGATGTCCGTGGCGTAGACCGTGACGCGGGCGAGGTCGGCCGGGGTGCCGCCCGTGGCGCTCAGGGCCGTGAGCAGGTTGGTGAGAGCTTTCTCGAACTGCTCGGGGAGGGTGTCGCCGACGATCTCGCCGGCCGTGTCCAGGGCGGTCTGCCCGGCCAGGAACACCACCCGGGTGCCGGTGGCCACGACCGCGTGCGAGAAGCCGGTGGGCGGGGACAGTTCGGGCGGGTCGACTCGTTCGGCGCTCATGCCTCGGCCTCCGGTTCGCCGTACAACTCCTTCGCGATGATGTCGCGTTGGACCTCGCTCGCTCCCTCGTAGATGCGCGGGGCGCGCACCTCGCGGTACAGGTGTTCCAGCAGATGACCCCGGCGCAGGGCCCGGGCGCCGTGCAACTGGACGGCCGTGTCGACGACGTACTGCGCGGTCTCGGTGGCGAGCAGCTTCGCCATCGCCGAGCGTCGTGGGACGTCCGGGGCGCCTTCGTCGTACGCCGTCGCCGCCGCGTAGACCATCAGCCGGGCCGCCTCCGTGCGCAGGGCCATCTCGGCGACCTGGTGGGCGACCGTCTGCAGTCCGCGCAACTTCCCGCCGAACGCGTCCCGTCGGGCCGTGTGACCGAGCGTCGCGTCCAGCGCCGCCTGGGCCATGCCCACCGCGAAGGCGCCGACGCTGGGCCGGAACAGGTTCAGGGTGCCCATCGCGACCCGGAAGCCCCGGTCGGGCTCGCCGAGGATGTCGTCGGCGGTGACCGGGACGGCGTCGAAGGTCAGCGTGCCGATGGGGTGCGGGGAGAGCATGTCGAGCGGCTCCCCGCCGAGGCCGGGGCGGTCGGCGGGGACCAGGAACGCGGTGACGCCCCGGGAGCCCGCGCCGGGCGTGGTGCGGGCGAAGACGGTGCAGAAGTCGGCGTCGGGGGCGTTGGAGATCCAGCACTTCTCGCCGGTGAGGCGCCAGCCGTCGGTGCCGTCGGGCTCGGCCGCCAGGGACAGGGCCGCCGCGTCGGAACCCGCCCGGGGCTCGCTGAGCGCGAAGGCGGCCACGGCCGTGCCCGCGCCGACCCTCGGCAGCCAGTGCTCCCGCTGGGCCGGGGTGCCATGGGCGTGCACCGGGTGGGCGCCCAGGCCCTGGAGGGCGAGCGCGGTCTCCGCCTCGGTGCAGCCGTAGGCGAGGGCCTCGCGCATCAGGCAGAGGTCGAGGGCGCCGGAGGTGAACAGCCGGGGCAGCAGTCCGAGGCTGCCCAGTTCGGCCACGAGCGGTCGGTTGACCTGGCCCGGCTCCCCCTTGTCGGCCAGCGGGCGCAGCCGCTCGGCGGCCAGCAGGCGCAGCTCCGCACGCCAGGCGGTCTGTTCCGGTTCGAGCGAGAATGCGGGCATCGCCGTCCTCTCTCCCCGCGGCTGCCGGAGCCGCTCTGGCTGCGCCCGCCGGGGCCACTCCCCCGACCGTATCGCGCACAGTTGACTGCCGTCACCAACACGATACGCTCGTCGAGCGAGCCCACCAGGGAGCCCACCAGGCAAGGGGGCGCACCGCCATGAACGTCTCGGCGCATCTCGACACCTTCGCGCGCGACCACCTCCCGCCGTCCGACCAGTGGCCCGAGCTCAGCTTCGATCTGCCGGAGCTGCGGTACCCCGAACGGCTGAACTGCGCCGCCGAGCTGCTGCACGGGGCGCCGGACGACCGCCCGGCGTTCCGCACCGCGACCGGCCCCGGCTGGACCTACGGCGAGCTGCGCGCCCGGGTCGACCGGCTCGCGCACCTGCTCACCGGCGACCTCGGTGTCGTCCCCGGCAACCGGGTGCTGCTGCGCGGCCCCACCACCCCCTGGCTCGCGGCCTGCTGGCTCGCGGTGCTGAAGGCGGGCGCGGTCGCCGTCACCGTCCTGGCCCAGCAGCGCCCGCAGGAGCTGCGCACGATGTGCGAGATGGCCGAGGTGGGCCACGCCCTGTGCGACATCCGCGCCGTCGACGACCTCGCGAAGGCGGAGATACCGGGGCTGCGGATCGCCACCTACGGCGGTGACGCCCCGGACGACCTGCTGAAGCGGGCGGCGCCGGGCACGCCGTACACCGCCGTGGACACCGCCTCCGACGACGTGGCCCTGATCGCCTTCACCTCCGGGACCACCGGACGGCCCAAAGGGTGCATGCACTTCCACCGGGATGTGCTGGCGATAGCGGACACCTTCTCCAAGCATGTGCTCCAGCCCCGGGTGGGCGATGTCTTCACCGGCAGTCCCCCGCTCGGCTTCACCTTCGGACTCGGCGGGCTCGTGGTCTTCCCGCTGCGCGCCGGGGCCAGCGCCCTGCTCCTCGAACAGGCCGGGCCCAAGCAGCTGCTGCCCGCCATCGCCGAGCACCGGGTGACGGTGCTGTTCACCGCGCCGACCGCCTACCGGGCGATGCTCGGCGAGCTCGACGGGCACGACGTCTCCTCACTGCGCCGCTGCGTGTCGGCCGGCGAGAACCTGCCCACCGCCACCTGGCGGGCCTGGCACGAGCGGACCGGGCTGCGGATCATCAACGGCATCGGTGCCACCGAGCTGCTGCACATCTTCGTGTCCGCCGCCGACGAGCACATCAGACCCGGTACGACCGGCGTCCCGGTGCCGGGCTGGCACGCGCGCGTGGTCGACGACGAGGGGCGGGAGAAGCCCGACGGGGAACCGGGGCTGCTCGCGGTGCGCGGACCGGTCGGCTGCCGCTATCTCGCCGACCCACGGCAGCGGGACTACGTGCGGCACGGCTGGAACATCACCGGTGACACCTACGTCCGGGAGACCGACGGCTACTTCCGCTACGTCGCCCGCGCGGACGACATGATCATCTCCGCCGGGTACAACATCGCGGGCCCCGAGGTCGAGGAGGCGCTGCTGCGCCATCCGGACGTGCTGGAGACGGCGGTCGTGGGCCGGTCCGACCCTGACCGCGGACAGGTCGTGGTGGCGTTCGTGGTGACCGCGCCGGGCGCGCGACGGGACGCGCAGGCGCTGCGGGCCTTCGTCCGGGAGGAACTCGCGCCGTACAAGTGTCCGCGCGAGATCGTCTTCCTGGACGCGCTGCCGCGCACGGCGACCGGCAAGCTCCAGCGGTTCAGACTGCGCGTGGCGGCGGACGCCGAGGGGAAACGGCGGTGATCCCCACGGGAAACGGCACGGATCCCGACGACCTAAGATGATCAACGTGTCCGACCAGCATGCACCACGGTCTCTGATCGTCACGCTCTACGGCGCCTACGGCCGCCATGTGCCCGGCCCGGTGCCCGTCGCCGAACTGATCCGGCTGCTCGCCGCGGTCGGCGTGGACGCCCCCTCCGTGCGCTCGTCGGTGTCCCGGCTCAAGAGACGCGGGCTGCTGGTCCCCGCCCGCACCGCCGAGGGCGCGGCCGGGTACGAACTCTCCCCCGACGCACGCCAGTTGCTCGACGACGGCGACCGGCGCATCTACGCCACCGCGCCGCCCGACGAGGAGGGCTGGGTGCTCGCGGTGTTCTCGGTACCGGAGTCGGAGCGGCAGAAGCGGCACGTGCTGCGCTCCCGGCTCGCGGGCCTCGGCTTCGGCACGGCCGCCCCCGGTGTGTGGATCGCGCCCGCGCGGCTGTACGAGGAGACCCGGCACACCCTCGCGCGGCTGCGCCTGGAGGCGTACGTCGACTTCTTCCGCGGCGAGCACCTGGGCTTCGCGCCGACCGACGAGGCCGTCACCCGCTGGTGGGACCTCGCGGCCGTGGCCAAGCAGCACGAGGCGTTCCTCGACCGGCACGCGCCCGTGCTGCACGACTGGGAACGGCGGTCCGACACCCCGGCAGAGGAGGCCTACCGCGACTATCTGCTCGTCCTGGACTCCTGGCGCCATCTGCCCTACGTCGATCCCGGTCTGCCCGCCCGGCTGCTGCCCGAGGACTGGCCGGGTGTGCGCTCGGCGGCGGTGTTCCGGGCCCTGCACGAGCGGCTCAGGGACGCGGGGGCGGCTTTCGTCGGGCTCTGAGACACCCGAGCCCATGTGATCCCACCCACAACACGCGTCACTAATGGAACCCTCAGCTTCCTCTATCGCTCCTCTCAAAGTTCTTACCTAGCGTCCCCTCAGCACGCCAGGTAACGAAAGAGGATCTGACGCATGACCACCACGGCAAGGGCTCAGGGAGCCACGATCTGGCTCACCGGGCTGCCGAGCGCGGGCAAGACGACGATCGCCCGCCTGCTCGGTGACCGGCTGAAGGCCGCGGGACGTCGCGTCGAGGTGCTGGACGGCGACGAGATACGCCGCTTCCTCTCGGCGGGTCTCGGCTTCTCCAAGGAGGACCGCAACACCAACGTCCAGCGCATCGGCCTGGTCTCCGAGGTACTGGCCCGCAACGGCGTCCTCTCGGTCGTCCCGGTCATCGCCCCCTACGCCGACGGCCGCGAGGCGGTGCGCGGACGGCACGAGGCGAGCGGGACGCCGTACCTCGAGGTGCATGTCGCCACCCCGGTCGAGGTGTGCAGCGCGCGGGACGTGAAGGGGCTGTACGCCCAGCAGGCCGCGGGCGAGCTGTCCGGGCTGACCGGCGTGGACGATCCGTACGAGCCTCCGGTGGACCCGGCGCTGGTGCTGCGGACGCAGGAGCAGAGTCCGGGCGAGTCCGCGGACGCCGTGTACGCGGTGCTGGTGGAGCGGGGGCTCGTGTGATCGCCCTGTCCCATCTGGACGCGCTGGAGTCCGAGGCCGTCCACATCTTCCGTGAGGTGGCGGGCGAGTTCGAGCGGCCGGTGATCCTGTTCTCCGGCGGCAA